>CAMOUK010000030.1 GCA_946626535.1 uncultured Caryophanales bacterium | reverse complement strand
AGGCTTAATATTTTCTTTTTTCATCATTAAAATAAACTTCATCGATTAGAGCTCCACCTAAACAAACCTCACCATCGTATAAAACAACAGCCTGGCCTGGAGTTACTGCCCTAACACCTTGATCATAAAATACTTCTATTTTATTATCATCAATATATTTAATATAAACATCATTATCTTTTTGTCTATATCTAAATTTAGCTTGATAAATCTTATTTTCAATAGGCTTATCACAAATCCAATTTACATCAGATGCGATACATCTATTTGAAATTAAATATTCAGAATCATGACCTTGACCAACTATAAGCTCATTTTTTTCTAAATCTTTTCCACATACGAACCAAGCTTCATTTTTAAATTCATTAGATCCACCGATACCTAAGCCTTTTCTTTGACCAATAGTATAATACATTAAACCATCGTGCTTACCAATTACTTTTCCATCAAGTGTAACCATATTACCTGGCTTTGCAGGTAAATAATTTTGTAAGAATTTCTTAAAGTTTCTTTCACCAATAAAGCAAATACCAGTTGAATCCTTCTTTTCTGCTGTATACAAATTAGCATCTTTTGCAATTTGTCTAACCTCAGGCTTTGTTAAATGACCAATTGGAAATAAAGACTTTCTAAGCATCTCTTGTGTAATCATACATAAAAAATAAGTTTGATCCTTATTTGAATCTACACCTCTAAGTAAATAGCTCTTATCCTTCTCATGTCTTACTCTAGCATAATGACCCATAGCGATATAATCAGCGCCTAAGGTATGGGCATGCTTCATAAAGGCATTAAATTTTATATATTTATTACACATAATATCAGGGTTTGGTGTTCTACCTTTTTTATATTCATTTAAAAAGTAAGAAAATACAGTATCCCAATATTCTTCTATAAAATCTATTCTATTTAGTTTTATCCCAAGCTGATTAGCAACTTTTTCTGCATCCTGATAATCCTTTTCCTGAGGACATACGTCATCATCGATATCAGGATTACCTAAAATATCATTATTAGTAGCTGAATCCCAGTTCCTCATAAACATTGCTTCTACATCGTAGCCCTCATCCTTTAAAAGCTTTAAAGCTACTGAAGAATCAACGCCACCAGAAAGGCCTAATATTACCTTCATCGGCTCTCACCTCATTTTATTTTATAGCCATTTAATTATATATTATTATAATTATTTTTCAAGCCTAGTTATATTTGAAAAAATATAAAAATATTATATAATCTACTAATGGGAAGTATTTTATATGCAAAAGACAAAAGAAAATGAATATGTATATGATAGTGGATTTCATCCAAAGAAAGTACATTTAAAGGAAAATTATAAATTTTATAGAAAAGATTTTTGGTTCTTATTATGGAAAACGATATTTATATCATTTTCAAAATTCTATATGTGGTTTGCCAAAAAATTAGTTTGGGGCTATAAGGTAGTAGGTAAAAAGAATTTGAAGCATCAAAAGGGCTACGTATTAATATCTAATCACGTACATCAATTTGATGGTATAGCAATTCTTACAACCCTAAACTTCTTTAGAGGAAGATTTTATATGACCACCCTAGAATCTAATATGGGCTTTGGTTTCGTATCAACTTATTTTAGATATGGCGGTGCCGTACCTATTCCAACTGATATGAAACTATTTAAAAGATTTACTAGAGAAACTATTGAAACCCTAAAAAATGGTAATAATGTTATAGTTTTTCCAGAAGCCGCCCTTATTCCATTTTGTGATCATATAAGGCCTCTTCTTGGTGGCGCCTTTAGCTTCGCAATTGATGCCGATGCTAAAATAATACCAACAGTATTAACATTCCATAAGCCAAGAGGCTTATATAAATTAACAAGGAGAAAATATCCTTGTATCCACTATAATATTTTAGAGCCTTATACTATTTCTAAGGAAGGCACTAAAAAAGAAATATTAACAAGAACAAGTGAAGATTTATATAAAATTATGAGTGATTATTTTACTACTCATAGTGATTATTATTATAAAAAACAGGAAAATTAAATTTCCTGTTTTTTCTTATTAGCTAGCTTAGTAATAAAATAGCTTATTAAAATTAATACAAATAGTCCAGCAATACCAAATGCTAAATTTAGTTTATCTGGATTTGGATATTCATGGAAATAGCTTATAAATAAACAAACTATAGATCCTACAACAAATCCAAATATACAAAAGTAAGTTCCAATAGGGAATTTCTTTAATAAGAACTTCATCAATATCGATGCTGGAAAGATACCTACAATCATACCAAGACCAACTGGAAGACCAATTTTAATTGCTTCTAGCATAGTATGAATATGATATACATTATTAATAGCATCTAAAAATATTCCATAATATCCTAATATTAAAAATATTAAAATACCAGATACACCAGGTACTATCATGGCAAATACGCCAACAAAACCACAAATAAATAATAATAGATAATCCTTAAAATGTAATGTATCTCCAAAATTAACTGTATTATTATTTATTGAAAATCCTAAAAATAATAAGCCTATTACTGCGGCCATTGAAATGATAAATCCAATAACATATTTAAAATTTATTTTACAAATATATGGCTTAATTAAATTAGGTAGGGTACCAATAATAAAGCCAGAAAACATACAATATGTAACAAATGGAATTGAGGCAAGTAAAACCTTCTTAATAAGTAATGAACCAGTTACTACTCCTATTATTGTTCCTATAAGTAAAAATAGTAAAAAGAAAAATGATTTTCTAAATTCTTTTTTTAGATTAGTTATAGAATTTAGAGTATCCTCATAAATTCCACAAACAACTAAGGTAGTTCCACCACTTCCACCAGGTATTAAATTAGACGCTCCAAATAGAATGCCCTTAAGCATTATAATAAGATTTTTAAGCATATAATTTTTCCTCTTCTTATTGAATATTATTATATATTATTTTCATATTGTTTTCAATTTAATAAAAGTATATAAAAGCATTTACAAAAAAAGAATAGTTTTAAACTATTCCTCTTTTTTAGCTTTTATTAATTTCTTATCTTCATACATTCTAGCATCAGCTATATTAATCATCTTATCTATTGTTAAATTAGATCTTTTCATCGCGTAGCCAAATGCACAAGTATATTCAGTTTTTGAAAGCTCATCTTTCATCGCCTTAATTCTTTCTAATACACCAAATTCAGTTAAATCATGATAGAAAATAGTAAATTCATCGCCACCTACACGATATACTCCAGCATGAAACTTAAATTCCTTAATTAGTATATTGGCGATAGTTGTTAAGGCTATATCACCCTTTTCATGACCAAATGTATCATTATAATATTTTAAGTCATTCATATCGATTGATACTACTGCCGCTATAGTTTTAAAACTAGATTTCATATCATTATAATAGCTTTGACGATTTAAAAGCGAGGTTAGTGGATCGATGCTTGCCATATGTATATATACAAATAAATAATAAAATACTATGGCTGATGTAAGTATTGGATTATAATCATCATGATTATCAGTAAATGCTAAATAGAATATAACACATAAAACTGCACCACATGAAATATATAAAGCTATTATTTTATTCTTAGCTGAATAATTCTTTAAATAGATATTATTTTCAACTAAAAATAATATTAAATAAAATGCAAATATAAAGTATGAAAGAGCACTTAAAGGCCCACCATGATAAATATTGTCCTCTGAATATTTAAATATCAATCCAGTCCACTGTGATGTGAAATATAAAGGCACAGCAATTAATTCAGGAATAAGCATAATGAATTTCCATTTTAAAGCAATTGTTCTATGTCTTAATGCAACTGAAACAAGTTCTATAAGCATTACTAATATTAAAGGATATAAAGAATACTTAGCTGCCGTTAAAATTGCTCTCCATATACTAAATGTTTCAAATGATTGAGTCCATAATTCTACTACATGAACTATAGATGATATCAATGTTAAACCTATAGCAATTCTAGTATATTTTTTCATTCCTACAGGAATATGAGCACTAATAAATAATATAATTAATAAACCTATAAGCTCATATAACATAACATAATGATTTGTAATATAATGAATAATTTCCATATGAGTTCACTAATTAATAGGTATTAATTATATGCTCCTTCCTTTTAACATAAGCAACAACCCTTTTTATTATACTATAAATAAAATAAATCACAAAATAAATAATAATATTATTATTTAATTTTTATAAAAATAAAAAAAGAGATATCTCTATCTCTTTAAAATTCTAACTGGTGGACCCTTGGAGACTCGAACTCCAGACCCACTGATTAAGAGTCAGTTGCTCTACCAACTGAGCTAAGGGTCCAATTTTGTGCTGCATTAGTTATTATACCAAAAGAAAATCTAAAGTCAATATAATATTTTAAAAAAAACTAGATTTTTTTACAAATCTAGTCTTTCTTGCAATTTGAGCACATCATACATTTAAAATTATGCTTAAAACCGAAATAATTTGATATATTTTTCCTTATACATTTATTTGATAAGCATAAATTAATAACCTTATCTAATTTATCTAATCTATCCCTTTTTATGTCAACTAATTCGCTATAGCTTTTACCTTCATCTTCTATATTATTTATAAAGTATTCAATAGTCTTAATGTCGTTAATATTAAATAGTACCACGCCTTCTGCATATTTCCCATCTCTTGAGGCTCTACCAATTTGCTGAACAAAGTCTTCTATCGATGCTGGAATATCATATTCTATAACATATCTTATATCAGATATATTTATTCCCATTCCAAATGAATTTGTGCAAACTATTATTTTACACTTATTACTTTTATATGCCTCTAAAGCATATTTTTTCATATCAGGATCAAGCGAACCGTGGTACACCAATACTTTATATTTATCCTTTAGTAGATTATAAACATGCATAACATTTTTTATAGTTAGGCAGTATATTAAAATATGTTCATTTTTATCCTTTAGAAACTTTATTAATTCTTCATCCTTCTTACTTGTTTTTATTATCCTATAATATATATTATTTCTATCACAATTGTTCATAATTATATTAGGATTATTTAATTCTAATAATTTTATAATCTTATTTATTGTTTTAGGTGTTGCAGTAGCCGTTAAAGCTAGCATTTTAGGCTTATAGGAGAGTTTTTTAATAAAAAGTGGAATTAGCCCTAACGCCTTTCTAAAATCCTCACTCCAAAGGAGTGTATGTGCTTCATCACAAACAAAAAAATCTATTTTTATCCTTTTAATAAGATTAATAAAATCTATATTCAATAATCTTTCAGCTGAAACATATAATATCTTTATTTTATATTTTAGTAATCTCTCATAAATTTGTTCTTGTTCTTCTTTTGTTTGAAGTGAATTTATATATTCAGCATATATTTTTTTCTCCTTTAGTTCCATAACCTGATCTTGCATCAAGGCAATAAGAGGAGTAACTACAATAGTTATTCCTGCAAACATTAAAGCAGGAAGTTGAAAGGTAATTGATTTTCCAAAGCCTGTCGGTAAGATACCAATAGTATCCTTTCCTTCAAGTATTGAATCAATTATTTTTTCTTGTTCTTCTTTTAATTTGTCATATCCAAAATAATATTTTAAAGTCTCATTCTTATCCATAATATGGATATAATAACAAATAATTATAACTAATCAATAAAAAACTTAATTGATAAAAAAATGAATTTTAGTACATAATAAAAAGCCTTCGCTAAGCGAATGCTTTAAAAACATTATAAAGAATAATCAATTCTTAGTGGAACCTTATAATAATTTAGACTTCTTTTTAATTCTCCACTTTTAAATGTTGTTCCTAAATCTCTATATTGTAATAAAATTTGATTATTTTTACCAATAAAAATAACCTTTATAGCTCTACCTGATGTATCTACCATTACTTCTTTTACATCTTTAGCATTGCAGCTTCTAGTCTTAAAAATACCCTTATAGATATAAATACCATTTTCTAATCTTAATTCTTCTTTAAAATATACATATATTCCAAAGAAAACTAAAAGTAGGAAAGCACTTAATGAACATAACAATCCAATAAAAGCACCTGTTTCAAAGCCATTTATAACCTTTGTAACTATAATGGCTACAATACCTGCGATAATAGCTACTGCGAAAAATATATATGCAAATAATTCAAATTTAGAGCCCTTAATAACAAAATCAATTTTATCGCTAGTTTTAACATTAGCTTTCACTAAACTTATTATTTTAGAAACAAGCTCATCATATGTTAGCTTAGAAACATCCTCTTCTTGACCATTAGAAATTAAAATACCTTCTTTTTCATTTCCCATTAAATCTAGGAAAAAGGCTTCCTTTCTTTTAGCACCTAAAACTGAATCAATTTGAAGATAAAAGGTATTTTCCTCATTATCATAGTCATAGCTAATATCACATGATGTCTTTTTAATGATATCATTTAATTCAGCTATATTACTATTATAAATATCATAAATAACCTTTGTTACAATACTTAAATCTCTATTTTCAGCAATTTTATTTTTAAAAACTTTATCTTCCTTTGTTGATTCTTCTCTTCTTTCTTTTTTAGATTTTCTATTCATATGATCATAAAAGAAAGCATAGGCAAAGCAAAATACACAGCCAATTATTAAATAAATATAAGATAATTCTTTATTTTTATTTACAATATATAAAATAACAAATAAGGTAGCTATGGCAAGTAAAGACCAAGTAATTATTCTATCCTTTTTCATCTTAGTGCTCCTTATGCTTATAATCTAGACTATTAATATCGACATTATCGATAAAATTCTCACCCTTAAATGTATCTGGCTCATGAGCTATAACCTCACCATTAACATTTAATTGTTCAGATGCTAAAAATAGCATAATAGCTGCACAATTACTTAAATTTAAGCTTCTAATTTTATCTGTTGTAGGTATTCTATAGCAATCATCTAAATTATCCTTTAATATGTCATAAGCTATACCTGTAGATTCAGCACCAAATATTAAATATATATCCTCATCAGTATCTTTAAAATTAATAGTAGATGGAGATTTATGACCATATCTAGTTAAGAAATAATATTTACCTTTATTCTTTTCTTTAAAATCACTGAAGTTTTCATATACCTCATAATTAATATATTGATAATAATCAAGAGCACTTCTTTTAATTTTATCCTCATCAAGCTTAAAGCCTAAAGGCTTAATTAGATGAAGCTTCGCATTAAAGCCTACACAGCTACGCATGATATTTCCTGTATTTTGAGGAATTTCAGGATGATACAATACTACATTAATCTTCAACTTGCTCACCTGTTAACGTATATTCATCATAATCTAAAATTTTTACATTAACTCTTTGACCTAATTTAAGCTCATCTTTTGCAGCTACATAAATTACTCCATCAATTTCATCTGGAGCATAAGCGTAGCTTCTAGCAACATAAAAATATGATTCTTCATCATAGCCTATGATGAAACAATCCTTTAATGTTTTACCAACTAAAGCCTTATTTTTTTCTAAAGCAACTTCCCTTTGGGCATTCATTAGCTTTTCATATCTTCTATTTTTTTCATCATTAGAAATTACATTTGGATAATCACAAGCCTTTGTATTTTCCTCTAGTGAGAATGTGAAGGCTCCAAGTCTATCAAATTTAATTTCTTTAATAAATGAAATCATATTATCTAAATCAGCTTCCTCCTCATAAGGGAAACCAACAATTAATGTTGTACGTAAAATTGCGTGAGGAATTTCTTTTTTAATCTTATTAAATAAATTAACTAGATATTCCCTATTTCCTCTTCTTATCATAGCCTTTAAGATTTTATCTTCTGAATGCTGAATAGGAATATCAAAATAAGGCATAATCTTATCATTATTCTTAATAAAATCTATTAGCTCATCTGTTACAATATCAGGATATAAATAAAGTAATCTTACCTTAAAATCTCCTTCAATTTTAACAATTTCTTTTAATAAATCTATTAAGGCTAATTTTTTATAAACGTCAAAGCCATATTTAGTAGTATCTTGTGAAACTAAATTAATTTCATATACTCCTTCACTTACAGCTAATTTAACCTCTTCAACTATATCTTCAATTGTTCTACTTTTTAGTCTTCCTCTAATTAGAGGAATAGCACAGAATGCACATCTATTTAAGCAGCCATCTGAAATTCTTACATAACGCATATAGCTTGGAGTTGAATAGATTCTATCTAAGAATGATATTTCATTAAATTTATAATCTGAATTCATTACTGAATTAATTATATTTCCAACATTTGAATATTCATCAATAGTTATAAATCTATCAACCTCAGGAAGTAAATTTTTAATTTCTTCCTTATAGCGCTGTGGAAGACAGCCTAAAACAACAATTTTTTTCTTATAATCTACTAAGCTTAAAATTGTATCGATAGCTTCTTTTCTTGCTGGCTCAATAAAAGCGCAAGTATTTACCATAATTAAATCTGCCTCTTCTGGAGTTGCTACAACCTCTGATTGATTTTTTAAAGCTCCAAGCACTAATTCTGAATCAACCATATTTTTAGCACAGCCAAGGCTCACCATATAAATTTTCATTTTAGCACATATAGGAATGTAACAGCTACGCCATAAGCAATTAAATCAATAAATAGCATAGTCATTGCACCCTTTTTCCTTCTTATTATTCCGTATAAAAGTGCTACACCTGCAGGAACACCTAAGGCTAAATATTTATACATTTCATTACTGAATACCTCTGTAATGAAGTTAATATAAACATATACGCCACAAGCATGCATAGTAGCTACTATAATCATCAATAAAGTAGTTAAAATGATTTGAGGTCTATAAATCTTTTTCTTATAACCATCAATATCATTTAAAATCTTTTCTAATTTCTTTTGTTTAGCAGCAGTGTTTTTACCTTTACCATTTTCACTCTGCATTAAATTTAGATAGTCGGATAGTCTATCATTTGCTCTTGTTCTTCTAGTATTTATAATAACATCTAAAATAATTGCAACAAATAAGCCTCCACCAACAGCACCAATATAGATAATATCATCTTGGAACTTCTTAGGATATAAAACTAAATTAGCTTTAGCTAAAATATCTCTAATTGGCTGTAATATATTTTCTGGTAGGAAATATAATGCTACTGCCAGTCCAGTTAAAATAGTAATGAAAAATGAAGCAAGTAAAGCAAATGAAGTAAATCTTTTTTGTTTTCTAAATATCTTATTATATTTAGCAATTTCTTCTTTTGTTATTTCATTTGAAGTTTTTACTTCCTCTAAAGCAACCTCTTCTTCATCAACAGCAAATTCTTTATCTCTTTCTGTTTCTAAATTTACTTCCTTAGCATATTCAATATCAACATGTTCCTCTTCAGTTGCAACCTCAGCTGTTGCGAGCTTAACAGGATGAGTCTTCATATAATCTGTTGTGATGAATGTTGCACAATAAGGCTTATCTAAAACATATAATCTTTCATCATATTTTTTAGTATTAACCTTTATTAAGCCTTCCTTATATTTAGCAACGAATAATAGATATTCATTATAAAGTTTTTCTGCAACATCCATTTCATAAACAAAATCTTTATTCTTCTTACCTTGATATTCCTTTTTAAGTTTAAAATAGAATTCTTTAATATCTTTTACACTCTTATGATAATTATATTTATCAAAATTATCAAACATCCAGTAGAAATGAGAATCATTTACTACCTTTAATAGATCATTTTCATCAAATTCAACTCTTAATAGCTTTAAAATTTCAAATATTGGATATGAAGAATGTGTTGCCTCATAAACTGATTTAAAATTAGTTTTATGAGCTAGAGTCATTAAGAAGCCTTCATTTTTAACTATCTTTAAAGCTCTTCTAAATTTTTCTTCATCATAGATAAATAGATTTGAAATATAACCATTCAAGTTTTCTGTATAATCAATTTTTAGATATGAAGATAAATACTTATAGGTGAAATCCTCATCAAATGATTTTTCGATAAAATAAGAATCTGTAGCTAGCTTCTTATCAATATTTAATTTAGCATATGTCTTAGTAATACCAAAATCCTCTATAAATGCCTTAATAGCTACATTATCTCTATTTCTTCCAACAATTTCGATAAATTGATTGAAATCTAGATTAACACCATTAATAACAACTACAGGATCATCACAAAACATAAAGATTAAAAATGTAACAACGTTACCCTTATATTTTGTAGATACAATTACATCTACAACCTCTTTAGCTAATTTTTTATCACATTTTTTTACAAACTTTATGAATTTCTTAGTATTTTTAAATATACTATCTTTTGCCGCATCAAAATTTTGCTGAAACAATAAACCTAATTCGTTTAATGTTTGGCATCTTTGATCCATAAATGAATAATACACCCTAATCACCTACAATTCTTTAGAATCTAAGATTATAGTTACTGGTCCATCATTGACCAACTCAATCTTCATATCAGCGCCAAATACGCCCTTTTTAACCTCTATACCAGCTTGACTAATTATATCACAATATTTCTCGTATAAATCATTTGCTAAATCATATTTCATAGCGTTAGTAAATGATGGTCTATTGCCATGTTTTGAATCAGCATATAAAGTGAATTGTGATATAGCTAGTATCTTACCTTTAACATCATTGATGCTTAGATTCATCTTTCCAAATTCATCAGAAAAAACTCTAAGCCCAATTGTTTTTTTTGCTAGAAGTTTTACCTCTTCTATAGTATCATTTTGTTCTAAGCCAACCAAGACCATATAGCCATTGTCAATCTTAGAAACTATTTCATTTTCAACCTCACAAGAGGCTCTTAAAACTCTTTGTACTACACATCTCATAGATTATCTCTTTCAATGTTATATACATATTTTATTTTTTTCATATTAACAATCATCTTCTCTAATTCGATGATATTAGCACACATTACCTTTAATTTAACTACAGTTTCTAAATTTGGATTTGAATTGGCATTAATTGATAATATTGACATATTATTAGCTGATACACAATTCATAATTTCAAGTAATAAATTCATACTACTCTTTGCGTAAATCTTAATTGAAACTGGATATTTTCTATCAATATCTGAAGCCCATTCCAAATTGATTAATCTTTCTCTTTGGAATGACTTTATATTCACACAGTTCATATGGTGTACTACAATACCAAAGCCCTTAGTCACATAACCAACTATTGGATCACCAGGTATTGGGTTACAGCAGCTTCCAAGCTTTAGCTGTGGATTTTTTAAGCCCTCAACTACTACACCTGTTTCTGAATTAGTTGATAATATTCTTTGATTTCTTTCAATTTGCTTAGATATTGCTTCTTCAGTAATATTTTTATTATCATCACCAACATATTTAGAAACAACAGTTTTAACACTTAAGTTGCCTTTAGCAATCTCTAAATATAAATCCTCGATATTATCAATATTATTCTTATTGAACTTTGAAACAAATTCCTCATTTAAATCATAATTAGTTATCTTACTAATTCTAAATTCATCTTCCAAAGCCTTCTTACCTTGTTCAAGTAAAACATCTCTATTTTGCTTATTTAAGAAGCTCTTTATCTTATGTCTAGCATGAGTTGTTTTAGCAATCTTTAGCCAGTTTTCAGATGGACCAAATGAATTCTTATTAGTCTTAATTGAAATAATATCGCCATTTTGTAATTCATAGTCTAGTGGAACTATATGGTTATTAACCATAGCACCTACTGTCTTATTACCGATATTTGTATGAATCTTATAAGCAAAATCAAGTGGAGTTGCACCCTTAGGTAGGTCTATAACCTCACCTGTAGGTGTATATACATATACATTTGCTTGTAGGATATCTTCTTTTATGGTATCTACATATTCTTTAGATTCAGCTGGTTTTTCTTCCTCACTAAATTTAATTAACTCGCCATACCATTTTAATTTAGAAGCAATTTCAAATTGTTCCTTTTCCTTTGAATATTCAACATTTTCCTTATATGCCCAGTGAGCGGCGATACCATATTCGGCAATCTTGTCCATCTCAACTGTTCTAATTTGAACCTCAAATGTAAATCCGTCATTTGAGATAACAGTTGTATGAAGTGACTGATACATATTAGGCTTAGGAACAGCTATATAATCCTTAAATCTTTTTGGAACTGGGGTATAGTTAGCATGTATTAAGCCTAATACCTGATAGCATTCAGCTATTGTTCCAACTATAACTCTTATCGCAAGTACATCATAGATATCCTCAAAGCTCTTATTTTGAGTAACCATCTTTTTATAAATTGAATAGATATTTTTAATTCTACCTTTAATTTCAAATGATTCAAAATGATATGGTTCTAAAATCTTTTTAATTTCATCAATCGTATGATCGATATTTTGTAATCTAACACTTGAATCATTTTTAATTTGGGTAGCTATTTTATTATACATTGTATTATCAACATATTTTAAACATCTATCCTCAAGCTCAGCCTTGATTCTAAACATACCGAGCTTGTGAGCAAGTGGAGCATAAATATCTAATGTTTCTTTAGCGATACGCTCTTGTTTTTCCTTTGGTAATACACCAAGTGTTCTTATGTTATGTAATCTATCAGCAAGTTTAACAACGATAACTCTTATATCCTTACCCATGGCAAGAAGCATATGCTGTTGATTTTCTGCTTGTTTTTCTTCTAAAGATGAGAATTGTAGCTGAGTTAATTTGGTAACACCCTCAACCATATCGGCAATATCCTTACCAAACTCTCTTAAAACATCCTCATAGGTATATGGAGTATCTTCTACTACATCATGAAGTAAACCTGCTGCGATAGTAGCAGGACCAACATGTAGTGTGGCAAGTATGCAGGCAACATTAAAAGGATGAACTATATATGGCTCACCACTTTTTCTAAATTGATTAATATGAAGCTCTGATGCAACATCAAAAGCCTTTCTTATTAATTTTTGAGAACTCTCCTTCTTTATATAATCCTTAGTTAAATTATAAAGATCATCATAATTTACAGGAGCATTATTTTCTTTAATTTCCTGCATATTTAATCCTCCAATTATTCACCTTCATATTCTAAAAGTGAAAATACCTCATAATCCTTTAATAGTTTTCTTCCATTTAAATCCTTTAAATCAATTACAAAGGCCATACCTACAACCTCAGCGCCTAATCTTTCACATAGGTGAGCTCCAGCAAGTGCTGTACCACCTGTTGCAAGTAGGTCATCAACTATAACAACCTTATCGCCCTTCTTTAAAGCATCAGCGTGAATTGATAAAGTATTTGTACCATACTCTAAAGCATATTCTTCTGATATTGAAGCTCTAGGAAGCTTACCAGGCTTTCTAACTGGAACGAAGCCAAGCTTTAATTCAGTAGCTACTGGACAGCCAAACATAAAGCCTCTTGCCTCAGGACCTACAATAACTGTTGCCCCCTTAGCCTTAGCATATTCTGCAAGCTGCTTAACAGCATAGCTAAATGCTTCACCATTTTGCATTAAGCTTGTAATGTCTCTAAACATAATACCTTTTTGTGGGAAATCAGGTATAGTTGTAATGTAATCTTTTAAATTCATATAAATTCCACCTCTTATAGATGTGTTTAATAAAATTAAACACTTTGAAATATTATAACATAAAATTTTATAGCAATAAAGATTTATTATTTTGAATTTTATGATAAAATTAATGAAGAAAGGATTGATTTTTAATGAAACCATTAGCTTATAGAATGAGACCACAGACTTTAGATGATATTGTTGGTCAAGATCACCTATGTGGAAAATCAGGTGTAATTAGAAAAATGCTTGAACAAAATAAGCTTTTTTCACTAATTTTATATGGCTCTGCCGGCTGTGGAAAAACATCAATTGCTGAAATAATTTCTAAAAATTATCCACTATCTTGTTTTTCATTTAATGCTTCTACTGACCCTAAGGCCAAATTAAAGGATATTGCTGATTCAACTAAATATTATCCAGAAACTTTATGCATCATCGATGAGATTCATAGAATGAAAAAGGATGTTCAAGATTTCTTACTACCATTTATGGAAAATGGTTCATTAATCGTAATTGGATTAACTACAGAAAATCCATATCGTTCAATTAATCCCGCTGTAAGATCTAGATGTCATGTTTATAGAATGAATGAAATAAAAAAAGAAGATATTATTCTTCTTCTAAAAAATGTCATAAAAAAGGAAAACCTAAAGGCTACTCCAGATGATGTTTTAGACTATATAGCAGTATGCTCTGCTGGTGAGATTAGAACAGCTTTAAATATGCTTGAGGAAACAAATTTATTAGATGAAATAAATTTAGATAATGCTAAAGCATTAATTGGTAAAAAAGCCTTCCTAATTGATGAAAAGGGCGAAAACTTCTACGATGTAGCATCTGCCATGATTAAATCAATTAGAGGCTCTGATCCTGATGCCGGTCTTCATTATCTTGCAAGACTATTAAAGACTGAGGATTTAGATTTTATAACAAGAAGATTGATGTGTCTAGCATATGAAGATATTGGTCTTGGAAATCCAAATGCTGGTCCTAGAGTTTATGCAGCATGTCAAGCAGCAATGAGCCTTGGAATGCCAGAGGCAAGATTACCTTTAGCATATGCCGTTGTTGAGCTTGCTTGTTCACCAAAATCTAATTCTACTTATGTTGCGATAAATGATGCTATTGCTGACTTAGATGAATTAACATCATTTAAAATACCACCTCATATTTTAAATAAAGAATTAAAAAGTGGAAAATATGAATATAAATATCCTCACGATTATAAAAATGATTATGTTAAACAGCAATATATGCCTGATGAGCTATTAGGTAAAACATATTATAATCCAAAGGATACTGGCTCATATGAAAGAGCAATTAAAGAATATTTAAAAAAATTAAAGGAAGCAAATTAAAAGACCTCATTAGAGGTCTTTTCTTTATCTTAATTTTCTTGTTGTTCAGCATTTAATCTCTTAATTAAATCTAGGTCAG
>CAMOUK010000029.1 GCA_946626535.1 uncultured Caryophanales bacterium | reverse complement strand
TTATCTTAATTTTCTTGTTGTTCAGCATTTAATCTCTTAATTAAATCTAGGTCAGTTGAAATTAATACTGAAATAATGATTGGATTTCTCTTTGTTTCTTTATAAATGTAGTGAGAAATCTCATTTTTAATATTTGTTTTAAATTCACTCCAATTTATAAATTTAGAAGTTAAGAATTTAGATGCTACTAGCATAAATAAATTCTTAATTTCAACAATTAGTGATGAATCATCACTATAAGAGAAGCCTTTAGTTACGATTTCAGGTCCAACAAGTATGGTCTTTGTTCTAGGGTTGATATTAGCTGTAATTAAAATCAAGCCATCTTCTGCAAGTAATTCTCTATCTCTCATTACTACATCAGATACATCCTTAAAGGCCTTACCATCAATTAGAACCTCAGATGATGCAACATCCCCTGTAACACCTACATATTTACCATATTCAAAAGTTAAAATATCACCATTATCAGCAATTAATACCTGATCATCCTTATAGCCGATACAATCAGCGATAATTCTTACTGCATATTGGTGTCTATATTCACCAATAATAGGAATGATATATTTAGGCATTAGCATATTAATCATTTCTTTTATCTCTTCTCTATTTGCAGAATATGCAGGAAGTAGATTTGGATTTAATTCAACAATTCTAGATGTAACATGATAAATAATATCTAATGTTCTAGATGCCATCTTTTCTGTACCAAGCATTGGCTTAGTCATTATAACAATTTGATCAGTAGGCTCAAGCTTAATTAATTTATCAATTCCTCTAGCCATTCTTTGTAGCATGAAATATGGTTCATGACGTTCACCAGTAACAAGAACTACTAAATTCTTATCATTATTCTTATTGTTTTCATCCATGAATTTAAGATTAGCTAAATTCTTTTCAGGAATCTTTAAATAGCCTTGTTCTATAGCTTGACTTACAATCTTTTGAGTCTTTCTACCAATAATTGCAATCTTCTTATTATGCTCAATTGCAATATTTACAATTTGCTGCATTCTTAAAATATCAGATGAGAATAATGTAAATATCAATCTTGAATCTGCAGATGAAATAATATTAGTTAATCTTAATTTAACCTCTAAAATTGTACCTCTTGATGTCTCATTATTAGCACCTAATGATTCAGTTAAAAGTGCTAATACACCTTCTTTAGCAAATACTGCTAAAGATCTAAACATATGAGCGTAATCAATTTTTGAATTTTGGTCAAAATTATAATTTGCTGTATAAACAATATAACCATCAAGTGTCTTAATAGCAATACCGAAACATTCAGGAATATTGTGGGCAACCTCAAAGAATCTGACAACAATTTCATCAAATTTTAAGGCTGTTCTACTATTTACCTCAACAAGCTGATCCTTCTTCTCAACATAATTATCTTCCTTAAATCTTTCTCTTAAAATACATAATGTAAATTTAGAAGCATAAACTTTAACATCTATTTCTTTTAAAAGATAACTAACTCCACCAATATGATCATCATGAGCATGTGATAAGAATACACCAACTATTCTGTTTTTATTTTCAATAAGATATGAAATATCGTTTACTATAACATCGACGCCATAAAGCTCAGCTGTTGGGTATTTTAAACCGCAATCTAAAACAAATATTTTGCCATCAACGTCTAAACAATATAAATTTTTTCCGTTTTCTTGTAATCCACCTAGTGAAAAAAAGTTAATTTTACTCATAATAATTTCACAAAAAACTAAAAAAAGTTTTAGTTACCTCCTTTTCTTAACATAATTCATCGAAATTTCCTTTAATATATTATACTATAACTAAAGTCAAATCGCAACAAAATAAAAAAAGATGTCCCGAAGGACATCTTATTTTAGATATTACTTCGCGAAATTTGGAACTTCAACTTCAACAGTTAAGCCCTTAGCAGCTACAAATTGATGATTTGCAACATCTTCTCCCCAATTACCTTTTTCAACCTTATCCCAAGTTTTACCGCTTAACACTTTGAATTCAACAGTTGAATTAGCTTCGAATTGTTTAGAAACGCTAAATACTCCATCTGTTTTAGTTAAAGCAACAGCTCCCTTTGCATCCCAAGCACCTAGGTTGTCTGTAGATCCACAAAGATATGCTGTTTTTGCGTTTGCTTTAACAACAAATTTTACTGTAACCTTAGCCATCGTATAAACCCTCCTTAAACAACATAATTATATATCAAAAAAAATATAATATCACTATTTTAAAAACGTTTACTATTAATAAAATTATTTGTTATAATATAAAAGGTGATAATTATGGGTTTAAATTTCCCTATTAAAAGGCCTGCAAGGCAAAAAGTTATAAATAAAGCTAATCTAGGTATGGATTTCGAGGCTATTATAAATGAATCAAATGAATTCTACCTAAATAATGATATAGCTGTAATACATAAAAAGCCAACTCCAGTTCAAATTGTAAAGGTTGATTACCCTATGCGTAGTAAGGCTGTAATAACAGAGGCTTATTATAAAACTCCTTCTACTACTGACTATAACGGCTTATATAGAGGTAAATATATCGATTTTGAGGCTAAGGAAAACCATAATAAAACAGCCTTCCCTCTAGCAAATATTCATCCTCACCAGATACTTCATCTTCATAATATAGTTAAGCATGGTGGTATAGGCTTTATGATATTTTATTGGGCTCCATATAATGAATGCTATATTTTAACTTTTGATATAGTAGAAAAATATTGGAATGAAGCTCAAACAGGTGGAAGAAAATCAATACCATATGATGAATTTTTACAAAATGGTCATCTAATTAAAGAAGGCTATGCCCCAAGGCTACCCTATTTAAAGGTTGTAGATGAAATATATTTTAATAACAAATAAGGACTTCAAGCTTGAAGTCCTTCTTTTTTTATTCCTTTATTGTTATATTAATATTTCCTGTAGATGTTTTTAATACACAAGGATCACCTGTAGTATTTGGAACATTGACATTACCTGTTGATGAGGTAGCATTAAATGATTTAGCAGTTAAGAAATTACCATAAATATTTCCAGTTGAAACTGTTGCCTCAATATTTTTGGCATCACTAGAATCAAATTTGATATTTCCTGTTGAAGCCTTTGCAGTCATCTTATTATCTACTAATACATTTACTAATGCTATATTACCTGATGATGCTTCTGCATAAAGGTTAGTTGCCTTAATTTCACTCAATAATAAATTTCCTGTAGATGATTTAGAATTAAATTCGTTAGCTCTAATATTTGATAAATGTGTATTACCAGTACTCATTTTAGTATTTACATTATTGAATGTTAAGATTTCAGTTGATGTAAAATTACCTGTAGACATTTTTACATTTAATTCATTATAGGTATCCTTTGGTAAAAAAATTGTTACCTTTAATTCCGTAAACCAGCTAAATAACCATTTATTATACCATGGACGCTCATCTATATTTGTAATATTTAATTTATTATTTTCAATCTTTACCTGATGTTTAAATTTTTCAGTTTCCTTTAAAACAACCTTTAATTTATTATCATCTGCTTTTTTAATTTCTACATCTGAAATTGATAAATCAACATATATATCATCAAAATCATCAGTTGATTCAAAGCTTTCAGTTTTAGTTTCTTGCTTAAATGCTCCATCCTTATAGGCTAGAGCAGTAATTCCACCACCTACCACTAATAAAACAATACCTAATATTAATACAAATATACCAAACTTACGCATTTTTCTTACCTCCAATAAAGCTTCTCTTTATTCCTGTTAAAACTGATTTATTCAATTTAAAGGTTACCTTAGTTGCTGCTATACAAACAAATATGAATATTAGTGCTGCTCCTAAGCACGCAATTGAAAGACCAACTGCACCTTTAGATGATACACCATCTGCCATTTGGGCAAATGCGGCAACCGCATATATTCCAGCTCCTCCAAATAGTACTGTCTCAACTGCATATGTAACAATTACTAAAGCCCACAATACTACAAAGAAAACAAGCACTAATGCGAAAAATACCATTGTAAGTGGAAACCATAATGGAAATCCTAAAATTAAGAATAATATTGTACTTCCACTAATACTCTTTTTTGGTGTAATTTTATTTTTAACTAATCTTACTAATGAAGTATCCTTTGCGATTTGATCAACAACCTCATCAATACTACCAATTTCACTAACAGCCTCTTCCTCAGATTTTCCATCCTCAATTCGATCATCGATCATTTCACTATAAAATTCTATTCTTTCTTCTATATCACGCTCAGGTAAGCCTTTTAAATTTTTTTCTAATTCCTTTAAAAATTCCTTCTTCTTCAAAATAATCACTCCTTAACTATAAATGAATAGATTGTCATAAGCTCAGCCCATTCATTTTTAAAATCTCGAATTCTTTTTAATCCTTCTATCGTTATGTGATAATATTTTCTTACTCTGCCCTCATGAAGTTCAACCTTAACCTCTAGCATCTTTGCATCTTCTAATCTTTTTAAAATAGTATATAGTGTTGATTCCGACAGCTCGAGTATCGGTTTAAGATCCTTTATTATCTTATAACCATAAGAATCCTCATTCTTTATTGCTGTCAGCACACATACATCTAATACTCCTCTTTTTAATTGAGCATCCATAATATACATCGCCTTTCGATATACATCATATCACGAGGTATATATTTTGTAAAGCTTTTTTTACTGTTTTTTTTTAAGAAAAATAAAAAGGATACATTAGTATCCTTAAAATGCCAAGAATAATACATAAGCTAAACCATAGTAAATTAGTAAAGCTGTAATATCGTTAATTGTTGTGATAAATGGTCCAGATGCAACGGCTGGGTCAATATGAATTTTCATAAAGATAATTGGAACTAAAGCTCCTACTAAAGATGATACGCTCATCGCAATAAGTAAAGCAATACCAACTATTCCTCCACCCCTTAAGGCAGAACCCCAACTAAATACTTCTCCTGGATGAACAGATTGCTTTGTAATAAATAAGAATATTACTACAAAAGCAAATGATAATGCACCTAAAATTAAACCATTTAATAAGCCTGTTAAAAATTCTTTTGCAGCAGATTTAAATATTTCCTTACCGCTATCAGGCTTATCAGAAAGTAGTCTAATAGTTACGGCTAGAGATTGTGTTCCTGAGTTACCAGCCATATCAAGTACTAAAGTTTGGAAAAATACAATGATAGGTAAGGAAGCAATAACTGATTCAAAGCCTGTCATTGAAAATGATTGAACCAAGCCTAATACTAAAAGTATTATTAGCCATGGAATTCTTTTTTTAACAGATGAGAAAACTGATTCACCTTGTTCAATTTCTTCTGTCAAACCGGCGAACTTAGCATAGTCATCACCCATCTCATCATCAACAGCTTCAACAACGTCATCAGCTGTAACTACGCCAACTAGCTCATTCTTTTCATTTAAAATTGGATATGAATCAAGTCCATATTCCTTTAAGTCAGGTAATACATCTGAGATATTAGCCTTATCGTAAAAATATGGATAATTTGTTTTAATTTTCTTTAATAAATCATCATTTTGTCTAGCGATAATTAATTCTCTTAATTCCAATACACCATAGAAGGTTTCATCATCATTTAAAACGAATATATTAGAAACATTATCGTTATCCGCAGCTTCCTTAATAACCTGCTTCATAGCAGATTTTACGTTATCTGTTGTATGAATAACAACATAGTTGTTAGTCATTTTACTACCAAGCTCATCCTCATCATATGAAGCGATTTGAACGATGTCTTCTCTGGCTTCCTTATCTAGTAAGGATACAATCTCATCTCTTCTATCCTCATCTAGCTCATCTAGAACATCGATGGCATCATCGGCATCCATCTTTTCGATGATATCAGCGGCCTTATCTGCAGATAATTCATCAACATATTCGTCAACATTTTCAACGTGAGAGAAAATATCGGCAACAGATTCATCGCCTAAAAGATCATAAACCTTCTTTCTTTCTTCCTCATCTAGTTCTTCTAATAAGTCAGCAATATCAGATTCATGGTATTGTAATAATTGTTCCTTTTTTTGCTCATTAGAAAGATTGCTGTCTAATATTTGCTTTAATTCCTCTAAATAATTTCTTTCCATGAGAAATACCTCCTCTATAGCTTAATATCTTTTTTTAATAAATTTGTAATATCAGTGTGCAAAGCTTTATTTTCTTCTAAAAGCCTTGTGTACTCTACATCAAGCTCACCTTGATGCTTAGCTATAAGAATTTCATCATCAAATATATCCTTATAGTTAAAAGGATATTTTGTTTGATGCTCTACTACGTAAGCTCTTATATCATAAATAATTTTTTGATAGAAAGCACCAACTTTATCATATTCGACATCATCAGTAACCTCTTTAAAGTTATTTATACATAAATCATAATATGCAAAATAGCCTAATACATTATTATCATAAAATAAATTTTTAAGCATTTCATATGATTGTCTTTCATTTTGATTAACAGACATTGTTAATGCCGGATGATATTTTTCAATAACCTCATCAAAAGATTCATCAAGTTTTTTTAAATCTTCTTCACTTATATTTGAATTAAAAATTTGATCAGCCTTAAGAATTTTTTTATTTAATTCGATAGATTCAGCATTATATTTTTTTCTTTGTTCACTTAAAAGATTATCTAATTCAGCTAATTTTTCATCCTTATATAAATTAGCGATACCAAACATTAAATCAGTATCATTTCTAAGATATAATATTTTAGAAATTGTCTTGCCAAAATAATGATAATATTTTAAATCTAGCAAATTACTTCTTTTAAGAAAATGCTCATAATTTATCAAATATGTAGTTGTATTCTCTTTAAGAGATTTAAATTCCTTTAAGTTCATAGATATTCCTCTTTTTTCTATCCAATAAATTTTAACACAAAATTTATTATAAATAAAATATTTTTTTAATAAAATTATTTCTTGCAAATAGAAATCATTTAGTATATAATATTTATCGCTGACAATAAATGTTTCGGTAGCTCAGCTGGATAGAGCAACGGCCTTCTAAGCCGTGGGTCGCAGGTTCGAATCCTGTCCGAAACGCCATTGTTAAAAATAAATGCCTACTTTAAAGTAGGCTTTTTTTATTTATTATAAAAATTGATTATATCTTTAACTACTAAATCCTTTTTATCTTCCATTAAAATTTCGTGTTTCATGCCATCATATTCAATAAAGCTAGTATTTGTATAACCTGCCTTATTTAATAGCTTTAAAGACTTTTTAACGCCTTTTGTGCCAAAGGTAGTTCTATCATCCTTACCTGAAATACTTAAGATTTTTAAATCCTTATTTTTACATTCAAATAATTTGGTATTTTTAAAGTTCTTTACTGATGTAAAAAGAGTATAATAGCCTGATACATCAAATCTAATTCTACATAATGGATCATTTTCATAGTTTGAGATATTTTCCTTATTATAGCTTAACCAACTAAAATCTTCCTTTGTTGATAAATTATTAGAGAAAGCAAATAATAATTTAGAATCTTGATATTTGTCCTTCTTCATCTTCTTTTTAGCTATATGAGCTCCAAGTGGAGCCCCAGGATTTGAAGCAACAGTTCCTGAAATAATTAATTTTTTTATTTCATCGTCATGCTTCATAATATAATTTCTTGATATACATGTTCCAAAAGAATGAGAAAAGATATATAAATCCTTATTAGGATTTTTTTCTTTAATAAATTTTGTAACCTCATATTGGTCATTTACTAGTTCATCAATAGATTCTATATGACCATAAGGGTATTTTTCATTTATACTTTTACCATGACCTCTATTATCAGTAATAATAGTAGTATATCCTGCCTCATTAAGCTTATTTATTAAATATAAATATCTTTCCTTATGTTCAACCATACCATGGATGATTTGAATTAGAGCCTTTGGATTTTCTACTGGGCTATAGATAGCTGATAATTTTAAGCCATCTAAAGCCTCTATAAATAATTCTTCCATACTTCACCTTTGAAAAATAATCGGCCCTACTAGAGGACCGATTAAATATTTTTTATCTGTTTTGATTTAATTCCTTATCGATGTTGTAAATTCTCTTCTTTAATTTTTCAATTCTTTCATCGATTGGGTTTAAGATATTTGCGATTTCACGCTTCTTTGTTGTGATTAGCTTACGAGTCCTACCTAATTCTTCCATGAAAGCTGTACGCTCCTTACCTGTGTAAGTTGGATTATCCTTTAAAACTTGTAATCTAATTGCTTCTTCCTCTAGCTTCTTTAATTCAGTAAGCTTAGGCATCTTTAATTTTGAGTTTTCTAATTCGAATACTTCGTGATCAAGCTTAGATCTTTCTTCAAGCAATTGAGCCTTTTCTTCTTGGTGTTCTTCCCAATACTTTTCATTTTTGATCTTTTGGTCAACCTTATCACGTTTTCTAATATCAGCGAATTTAGCATCAAGCTTAAATTTAGCTTGTTGAATCTTTTCAAGACGCATATTCTTTTCGCTCATAGAACATACTATAGATTCTTTTAACTTAGAACCTGATTGTTTGTAACTTACTGCACGAATTAATGTATCTTGCATCTTTACTAAGCTCTTTAGAATTGCTGTAACAGTACCATGTCTCTTAGCTAAATCAATTAGGTAATCCCATACCATAATACAGTAATCTTGTGTTTCTTTAAATTTAGCTAAAGCTGCATCTGTTTGTTGTTCTTTTCTCTTACCGAACTTAGCAATTGAATCCTTAGATACTTCATTTACTAAAGCTGAGATATTAGAAGCTAATCTATCCTCATAAGATATAATGTCAACACCGAATGTTTGGTTTGCTTTTCTCATAATTGGGTCAACATAATCTATCTTTTCCTTTATGTTATTGATTGATGCTTCTCCAGGTTGTTTTTTGAAGTCTTGGATATTCTTCATAATATAGTCGATAGCTATATCAATACAATTTGTTCTTACTGTAAATGCATAGTCTTCATATTCTTGTTTTGATGCATTTTGTAAGCATGTATTCCAGCAGTTGATAGATTCAACTAATCTGAAGTTTCCTGTTTGGTTCTTACCTGCACAGTTACCCTTCATTAGCCATGCATCTGAGTTAGTTGCCTCAATTTCAATGATTCTATTTGCATATTGCTCAGCATCGATATAGTTTTCTGAATCGTAAGCTGTTTGAGCTAATATAAATAGATTTTGAATCATTTGATTCTTTTCGCCAACTACCTTAGTTACTTCTACTGGCTTTGGTGTAGCGACTCTCTTTTCTACAACTGGTGCTGCCTCCTCGACAACTTGTTGTACTACTGGTCTTGGTGTAGTTGATTTAACTACGACTCTCTTAATTACTGGTTTTTTAACAACCACTCTTGTTTGTGCTGTTCCTGCTACGCTAGATACAATTTTCCTAACAGCACTTGGATCATTTGTTGGGCTCTTTTGTTGTACAACTACTTTTCTTACAGTTGTAGGTACAGCTTTTGGAGCTAAAACTGGATCCTCGGCAAATGTATCTTCTTCTGGTGCTTGAGATTTTGCTGTTGTATTATTTTTTGGTGTAGAGCTTATAATGTTGCCGTCTTCATCAGCATCAACGAAAAGTTTTCTAGCTTCAGCGACTGTATACTTGGCACCACAGACTTGACATACAAAGAATTCGCCTTCTTTGATGAAATCAGATTCTCCACATAGTTCACAAACTAATTTCTTCATTTCTTTCTCCTTTTTAATTTTTTCCTACCATTCTTTTTGTATTCTATAGGTAATATTTTTGGTAGGTCCTTAAAGCTAGCACATACAAAATAGGTACTATCGCAAATTTATTCATAAAAGCACCAAATGAATAATTTGTTTATTATCAAGTAAAATGTACGTTTGTATGTTTTGGGTTATGTAATAGCTATTTAATTACGCCCAATGCTATGATTTTAAAACTATAGAACACATTTATTATAAATTAAAACTGATTTTAATTATAACCATTATTTGATTGTTAAACTATTTTATATTTATATAAAATTAGTTTCCCACGCATATCTTATTTTACCAAATTATAAAAGCGTTTGCAAGTCTATTATAATATATAAAAAAAGGAACATTAGATAATATCTAATGTCCTTTGATACTAAAAAAATTATAGTGATTCGTGAATTGTACGGCTGATAACATCATCTTGTTGTTCTTTAGTTAATTTGATGAAATTTACAGCGTAACCAGATACTCTAATTGTTAATTGTGGATATTTTTCTGGATGTGCTTGAGCATCAAGTAATGTATCTCTATTGAACACATTAACATTTAGATGATAACCACCATCTGAAACATAAGTATCTAGCATTTGAACTAAATTATCTACTCTTTGATTCATATTAATATCCTCCTAATTAATCTTCATCCTTACCTAATGAGCCTGGTGTTATAGAGAATGTATTAGAAATACCATCTCTAGAATATTCATATGGTAATTTAGCAACAGATTCAAGTGAAGCTAAGGCACCATGAGAATCACGGCCGTGCATTGGGTTTGCACCTGGAGCTAAAGGCTCACCAGCTTTTCTTCCATCTGGTGTATTACCAGTCTTCTTACCATAAACTACATTAGATGTAATTGTTAAAATAGACATAGTAGGTTCAGAATCTCTATATGTATAATGCTTCTTAATCTTGTTCATGAAAGTCTTAACAAGCCATACAGCGATTTCGTCTACTCTATCATCATTATTACCATACTTAGGGAATTCTCCTTCAGTCTTGAAATCAGTGATAATACCAAATTCATTTCTGATTGGAGTAACCTTTGCATATTTAATAGCTGAAAGTGAATCTACAGCACAAGATAAACCAGCAATACCAGTTGCGAAATATCTGTGAACCTTTGAATCATGTAAAGCCATTTCGATTGCTTCATATGCATACTTATCATGCATATAGTGAATTAGATTTAATGTGTTAACATAAAGATCTGCTAACCAT
The DNA here is from genome assembly GCA_946626535.1 of uncultured Caryophanales bacterium. The sequence goes on along the minus strand of CAMOUK010000029.1, from coordinate 4,063 downwards.
TCCATCATTGTTTCATATTTTTCTTTTACTTCAGCATAATCAAGTGGATCATTTGAAGTGATTGCTTCATATTTTGGAGAAACTTGAAGAGGCTTTCCAGTCTTCTTATCGATAGCAAGCTCATCCTTACCACCATTTAATGCGTATAATAAGCACTTAGCTAAGTTAGCACGTGCACCGAAAAATTGCATATCCTTACCAATTCTCATTGATGATACACAGCATGCAATACAGTAATCATCACCTTCGATTGGTCTCATTAATTCATCAGATTCATATTGAATAGCTGATGTTCTAATAGATAAATCAGCACAGAATCTCTTGAAGTTAACAGGTAGGTTCTTTGCCCATAAAACTGTTAGATTTGGTTCTGGTGCAGGTCCTAAGTTATCTAATGTATGTAATACTCTAAATGAGTTCTTAGTAACTAATGATCTGCCATCAACACCCATACCACCAATTGATTCAGTTACCCAAGTTGGGTCACCTGAGAATAATTCATTATAAGATTGAATTCTCATGAATTTAACGATTCTTAGCTTCATAATGAAGTGATCCATTAATTCTTGAGCTTCAGATTCAGTTAAGATTCCTCTTGCGAAGTCTCTTTCAATATATATATCTAAGAAGGTTGAATTTCTACCGATAGACATAGCTGCACCATTTTGATCCTTAACAGCGCCTAGATAACCAAAATATAAAGCTTGGATAGCTTCCTTAGCTGTTGTTGCAGGCTCTGAAATATCACAGCCATAAGATGCTGCCATTTCCTTTAAACCCTTTAATGCCTTAACTTGTTCAGCTATTTCTTCTCTATCACGAATCTTATCTGGTGTCATTTCACCATCAAGTAAAGCCTTATCTTCTTCCTTTTTTCTGATTAGGTAGTCGACACCATATAGAGCTACTCTTCTATAATCACCAACGATTCTACCTCTACCATATGTATCAGGTAAACCAGTTAAAATGTGAGCAGTTCTTGCTGCACGCATAGCTGGAGTATATGTATCAAATACACCATCGTTATGAGTCTTTCTATATTTAAAGATATCCTTTACTCTATCAGAAACCTCGTAGCCATACATTTCACAAGCTTGTTCAGCCATTCTTATACCACCAAATGGTTGTAAAGAACGCTTGAAAGGCTTATCTGTTTGTAAACCTACGATTTGTTCTAGATCCTTATCTAAATAACCAGGTTTGTGGCTTGTTAGTGTAGCGATGATATCAGTATCAGCATCTAGTACACCACCAGCTTCTCTTTCCTTTTTTGATAAATCAAGTACTATATTCCAAAGCTTCTTAGTTCTTTCTGTAGCAGGGGCTAAAAAGCTAGAATCCCCATCATATGGAGTGTAGTTTCTTTGAATGAAATCTCTTACGTTAATTTCATCATTAGACCACTTTCCAAGTACAAAACCATCCCATCCTTTGTACATAAAACAACCTCTTTCCATAATCATTTTTTGCGTCTTCAAAACGCTACGGCTTATTATATATCATTTCATCGTTATTTAAAAGTTGCAATTGCAACTTTTTGGACGAAATAAAAACTAATTGAGAAATCAACTAGTTTTTTTAATTTCTTCTATTTTAGATTCAAGCCACAATTCTAAAATTTCTTCGGGCTGATAGCCTCTACATCTAGCCATTACTAGATCGTCTTTCATCACTAAGATTGTAGGGACCGCATAAACTTCATATTTTTGGATTAATTCCATTGTATCTTCTTGTGCTTCTATATGATGAAGGTTAATTCCATCCATCTTTGAAACTATACTATTTAGTATCGGCATAAGCGTTAAGCAATTAGCACAAGACTCACCTGAAACCTCTACGACGCTAATTCCTTTTAATGCCTCTAAATAATTTTTACTATTAAGCTGCATCCTTTATTACTCCTAGTAAATATTTGGCGTGTCTAACCTCTTCTTTTGTTGGTGGATTAATATTTTTAAGCTTATAATCCAAGCCGAGGTTTTCATATTTTACGACACCCATTGTATGATACGGCAAAACTTCAATTTTTTCAACATTGTGTAGCGTTTTCACAAAATCTTTCGTACGAATTAAATACTCATCTTTTAGGGTAATAGTAGGAACAAGCACATGTCTTATCCACATCTTCTTATTATTATCAGAAAGGTATCTAGCAAAATCTAAAATATTTGTATTTGGTTTTGAAGTTAATTTAATATGTTCCTCATTATCTATATGCTTAATATCTAATAAAAATAAATCGGTATATTTAATTAACTCATCGAATTTTTCTAATAGTTCTTTATTGTTTTTATCAAATACAACACCTGATGTATCAACGCAGGTATGAATGTTATATTTTTTTAAATTTTTAAATAAGTCTATTAAAAAATCAATTTGACATAAAGGCTCTCCGCCTGATACAGTAATTCCTCCACCAGTTTTAAAATAACCTTTATATTTTAAGCAATCTTCTACTATTTCTTCTGTTGTCATTTTCTTTCCATCCTCAAATTTTTGAGTATCTGGATTATGACAATATAAGCATCTTAATGGACAGCCCTTTAAGAATAGGACATACCTTATTCCTGGGCCATCAACTGTACCACCAGTAAAGATTGAATGAACATTGGCAATCAATATATCACATCCTAATTCTCAGTAATTTTTATTAGTTCTAAGAAATCATTTAAAACTAAATCAGCTTCCTTAAAATCGTTAATTGTACAGCCACAAGCTAGGCTATGACCTCCACCGCCCCACTTTTTAGCGACATCAACAATTGGAATATTTCTAGATCTAAATTCACAGACGACCTTATCCTTTTCCTTATCATATGTAAAATTAGCCCAGATTTCAACGTCGCTAATTCCAGCCATTAAATTAACCATACCTCTTGATATATCCTGAAATTCAACATTGAATTTTTCAAATACATCATAATCATTTTTCATATAAGCAACCTTGCCTATATAATTAATCTTATTTTGGAAATAATTTTTCATTTCCCTTTCTTCTTTTGATTCTACATATAAATTATCATATACAAATTTAGCATCAGCGCCATCTGCTGAAAGACGACCTGCAATATCAAAAGTATTTTTACTAAAGCCATATAAAAATCTTCCAGAATCGGTAACTATACCTAAGTATAGGGCTGTAGCACATTCCTTAGTAATCTTAAAGCCTTTTTCATATAGCATAGCAGCAACAAGCTCTGCCGCCGCAATTCTTGAGGTATCTTGAATAAAATTAGGTGTTATATCACATTCATTTTTATGATGATCTATAACAAAAACCTCAGAAGCTAGCTTATATCTTTCATCAGAAACCATATTAGCTACCGCAACATCTAAAATAATAGCTAGGGCTCCCTTATATTCCTTATCCTCAATTAAATCCATACAGCCAATAAAGCCATATTTTCTTGAAGAATCACCAACACAATATATCTTCTTATCAGGATATTTTGTCTTTAATGCTAAAGCTAAACCAATTTGGCTACCTAAAGCATCTCCATCAGGTCTAGAATGTCTATGTATAATAATCGTATTATATGTATCTATCTTTTCAAATAAAATATCTTGTAGCATAAAAATACCTCCACATAATAATATGATACCATATTTTTAATAAAACATAAAATTAAAAAAGGCTATTAAGCCTTTAATAATTTCTTAAAACAATCAACCTTATCTAAATGCTCCCAAGGAAGATCAATATCAGTTCTTCCAAAATGACCATAGGCAGCAGTTTGCTTATAAATTGGACGCTTTAAATCTAAAGTTGAAATAATACCCTTTGGTGTTAAATCAAAATTAGCCATAACTGCTTCTGCTATTTTTTCTTCAGAAACCTTTGCAGTACCAAATGTATCAATTAATACTGATGTAGGCTTTGCTACACCAATAGCGTATGATATTTGAATTTGAACCTTCTTAGCAACACCTGATGCCACAATATTTTTAGCGATATATCTTGCCATATATGAAGCTGATCTATCTACCTTAGATGGGTCCTTACCACTAAATGCTCCACCACCATGACATGCAGCTCCACCATATGTATCAACAATAATCTTTCT
>CAMOUK010000028.1 GCA_946626535.1 uncultured Caryophanales bacterium | reverse complement strand
ACATTAGTACCAGCAAAAATCTTTGTACCTCTTTGACGATATAAAATTGAACCAGCAGTAACATACTCGCCATCAGATGCTTTTGCACCAAGACGCTTAGCTTCAGAATCACGGCCGTTCTTTGTTGAAGAAACACCTTTCTTTGAAGCGAATAATTGAATGTTAATATTAAATAACATAATCTTCATCCTCCTAGTTTTTATTTTTTAAATACGCAGGATATTCTTTTTGAATAGAATCTAAGGTATCAACTAAATTATCAAAAATATCTTTTGTGATATTATGATTATATTTTACCTGTAATCTAAAATATCCTTCCTCACAGACTGCATCTAAGATGTCGTAACTTATTTCTTTAATTTTATCAATTAGATTTGCAGTCATAATGCAAGCTGTAGAAATAGCTGCACATACTATATCTTCGCCCTTATTAGCGTAGCCAGCATGTCCTTTTATTTCTATTAAAGCTTCGCCATTAGATCTTTTAATGCTATAAATAGTCATTTTAATTAAGCATTGATAGCTTCTACAGTCAACTTAGTATATGATTGACGATGACCCTTCTTAGAAGCTGAATGCTTTTTAGGACGATATTTGAAAATAACAATTTTCTTGCCTCTGCCTTGCTTTTCAACTTTAGCTGTTACTGTTGCGCCCTTAACATATGGAGCACCAACCTTAGTTTCATCACCTGATACTAATAGAACTTTATCGAAAGTATATGTTTCGCCTTCAGCTACATCTAGCTTTTCAACGAATACTGGTTGACCAACTTCAACCTTTACTTGCTTTCCACCAGTTTCAACAATTGCGTACATGTCGTATTACCTCCTTCTTTTTAAGACACACTATTATGGTAGGCAAAATATGCCATTTTAGACCATTTCTATGTGGTGCATGTTATAACAAATGCATTATAAAATAAATTTTATAAATAGTCAAGAAAAATTTTATTCACCCTTCTTAAAACTATGAAAATTTGCAGGATCCTTTAAATCTTGATCTGGATTGTCATCTAGGATGACTCCGCCTCTAAACATAATATTATAAACATCACCCTTTAAAAGACAGCCAGCATTCTTTCTTGCTTCATCTCTTGAGCCAATTACAACTGGCATATAAACACCAATTGCATTATTTTCAACGCACTTCTTATAAAAGGCATCCTTAATATCTGGTCTTAATACTGCTCCTTGTGGGAATACAGATGGTACAACAGATATTGCATATGTCTTATCATCTCTTGACATGATGATGTTTGGTAATTGCTTTGGATCTGGATTAGTAGATTCAATCTTAAATCCATTTTGTGGGGCAAAGATTCTAACAATAAAATCCATACCCATTAATAATAGCTCTTGTCTACTAAAAATGAATTTTGGATCTATTCTTTGAGGCACTACACCATCTGCCCATATGCTTTCAGGTACTTGATTTTGATTATTTTCCATTATTTTATTCCTCTTTCCTTATAATCTAAATGTCCGGTAGAATTTTTCCTTTGTATAAGGCTTTAATTCTTCAAATTCTTTCTTTAACTTATCATCATTATAATCTTCTTCTAAATTGATGTATTTTGCCTTTAAGGCTGATTCCTTAGCTGATGTTTCAACTAAGTATTCATAAGCACCAGGCTCATCCATTAAGGCGATACATAAATTTAGATATGCCATATTATCTAAATATGAAATGATTGATATACCATATATTTTATCCTCATCTTCTAGCATTATAGGATATAAATTAAATTCATATAAATGCTCCATCAATACCTTAATTGATGCTAACTTATCAAAAAATAATTTATCCTTAAATGTAGATTGAGTAGTTCTCCAATTTTCAATAAATTCAAGCATTTTAGGGAAATCTTCCTTTTTAGCCTTTCTATAGTAGGCATTTGGATGATTTTTAATAAATGCTTTAATTTTACCCTTAACTGCTTTATTCTTATTAAGCTGTGAAAGATTATCACATAGATAAATATAATTACCATACTTTTCATTATCAAGCATATTATATTTTAATTCATTAAATTTCATGATGCTTGCTTCATTAACAGGCCCAAAAATTACATCGTAGCCATGCTCAGTTGCATCAGCTTGGATTTTTTTGATACCATCTTCAATTCTTTTTTCACCTAGTGGAGGATAATAAACTATACCTATATTTGGTTCAAGATATCTTATATAACAAAAATCATTGTCATAAGCTATTTCTGGTCTATATAAATCTTTCCATATAAATAGCCAAATAGGATTATAGCGATTAAGCCAATAATTCTTATTTTCTACATAATTTTTTAGCTTTTTAGCATCTAAAAAACCAAATTTATGAAAATTAATCATCCTTTCACCCACTTTAAGTAAAATTATATCAAAAAAGATATATAAAAAAAAGACTTTGAAATGATATTCAAAGTACTTTTTCATATTAAAAGCTTGTTTTTCTTTTATACCTTAGCATTATTAAATGTTGTATTAATAATTGAGATATATTTTCTATCGAAGAATGCTAAAATATTACCTTTTGGTTCTTTATTTTCAGCAATTAATGTCTCATCATTTTCATAATATTTTGAAAAACAAATACCTGTGATGTAATCAGCAAAAGCCCAATAAAGATCTGTATCAAACATTTCATCTTCTGAAGCCTTTGGATCAAAGCCCTCTAATAAATCTTCAGTAAATATTTCTGGGTCATTTAAGCCAGTTAAATCATTATATAAAGATACATATGGAGCATCATAGCCAACATAATATGTATTTTTATATGCTGGATATGAGCATTCATCCTCTTCATCTAATAATTCATGTGAAGACATAAAGTCGATAAACTTATAAGCTAAATCCTTATTCTTAGAAGCCTTATTAATAACTAGGTTATCACAGAAGGCAATTGAATCATCAGGGATAAATGCATCGTAGCCGATATCGTAAGTTTTACCATTAGCTACAGCCTTCTTATCATCACCTGTTAAATCATCTAAGAAGCTTGCAAAATTTTCTAACTCTAAATCGCCATTAGCGTAAGCTCTAGTTGCAGTTTTTGCACCTTCAAGACCATAATAGTATGTGAAGTCACCAGTCCACATTAAAGCCATATCTAGATTTCCTTCTACAATCTTTTTCTTTAGGATATCTGTTCCCCAAATATCATAGTTCATAGTAGAAATTGTTTCACCAATCTTATCTAGATTTGTCTTATTTAATTCAACTGATGGATCAAAGCCTAAATATCTACAAGCTGCATAATAAGCATGTTGATAAGAATCATACATACCAACAGTTGTTCCTGCAGGAAGTGTAGTTCTATCAAATAATGAAGCCCATTGATTTTTAGGATTATTAGTAACTGCTTCTGTTAAGCCTGCCTTTTTAGTGTTATACATAATACACCATGTACCTGATAGGTAAGGAACAGCATATTTATTAATAGTTCCATCAACATATGAATCACCTAATTTTTGTTTTAGGTTTTTATTCATATCTTCATAAATCTTTTTTGTAGATAGCTTTTCATCATCTAAATTTACATTTGGAAGTAATGAAAAATCTAATTCTTCTAAAATATTATTTGCATACATCTTTTCTATCATGTAGTCAGATGGGCAGAAAACATCATAAACAGTTGTACCGCTCTTTGCCTTAGCATAGAAAATTTCATTAGTATCACCTAAATCCATTTGGACAGTACAATTATACTTATTTTCAAATTCTTCGATGATGGCATCATCAACATATTCTCCCCAGTTTAGGAAAAGAAGTGTATCCTTTCCGCCACATGAAGATAATACTAATACTGAAAGGATAATAAACAATAAACTACTTATTCTTTTCATTCTTTTTACGTCCTTTCACATTTTTGAAAACATTATAGATAACAATTCCAGCAATCATTAGGAATGTTAATAATGTAGAGAAAGCATATACACCAGGGAATAAGCTCTTCTTACCCATTGATGAATATACCCAAATTGATAATGTGTTATAACCATTACCAGTTGTGAAATATCCTACAACGAAATCCTCAAATGAGATAGTGAATGCTAAAAGCATACCAGAGAATATACCACCTTTAACAGCTGGAAGTAAAACCTTAACTAATGACTTAGATGGCTTAACACCTAAATCTAGTGATGCTTCAAGCATATTAGGGTCAATTTCTTTCATCTTAGGTAATACAGATAAAATTACATAAGGTAGAATGAAATATAGGTGGGCAAGTAAAATTGTCCAGAATCCGAATAAATCAGGAATAATAAATCTTACTACCATCATGATAAGCATTAAAGAGATACCTGTGACAATATCAGCATTTAATAGTGGGATATTGTTTAAGAAAGATAATCTTTGCTTAGTCTTTGGAGGTAGGTAGAATGCACCAATACCAACAAGTGTACCGATTACAGTAGCAATTGCTGTAGCTGAAATTGATGTTAAGAATGTATTTCTAACAGCACTATTAAATGATCTTTTTGTAAACATTTCAGCGTAATTTTTAAATGTGAAAGACTCAAATTGATTTGGAATTTCACCAGAGTTAAATGATTGGATAGCGATAACAAATATTGCTATATAAAGCATAACTATAGATAAAACTAATAATGCTATAGATGTAACCTTCCAAACTTTCTTTAATACTTTATGATCCTTATAGCCATAATCAGCAAGTGTTGCACGCTCATAATTGGCTGGATTGTAATTTGTATTTTCCATTATAGTAAAGTCTCTCCTTCCTTATCAACTTTTGAAACAATAAGGATAGAGCCTAATATGATAATTAGGATAGCTATCGCTAATACAGAACCTTGGTTATAGTTCATATTATAGAAGCTTTGTTCAATAATATTACCAATTAGCATAACCTTACCAGCTCCGATGAACTTTGGAATAGCGAAACCTGATAAGCATGGTAATAAAACCATAATTGAACCAGAAACGATTCCTTTTGTAGCCATTGGAACAATAACCTTCCAGAACTTCTTAAAATCAGTTAAGCCTAAATCTAGGGCTGCTTCATGAAGTAGTGGATCAATTTTTTCTAAAGATGTGTATATAGGCATTACCATAAATGGTAGATATGTAAAGATCATAGCTAGATAAATAGCTACATCTGTACCTAATATATTTAAACCAGGTATACCAAATACATCTGTTAGGATACTATGCTTATCAAATATACTTTCTAACGCATTTATACGTAATAAGATATTTGTCCACATAGGTAAAATTAATAATAATAGAATTAAATATTTATTTTTAATTTTAGACTTGTATAGCATATATGCGATTAAAAATCCAAAGAAAATACAAAATACAGTAGTTACAATTGAGTATTTTAATGAATTAAAAAACGCAATAATTGTAGATTTTTCAGTTAAAATCTGAAAGTTTGTAATAGAACCATTCATTCCATCAAATGATAAGCCTTCTGTATCAACAAACATAAGGAATATCATAATTAATGCTGGAATAACAGCAAATATATATAAGAAATAAATGTATGGTCTAGCTAATCTATCAAGTCTATGTGCACATTGATGTGAAGGTATTATAGCCTTCTTTTCTGCCTTTTGCATAGACTACTTAGCCTCGCTTTCTTCTTTAGCTTCTTCAGCTACGTCGAAAATTGTTACAGCCTTTCTAGATTCATCTTGTGTTAAAGCTACAAGCTTCTTAGGAGAACCATCTTCCTTCATTAAGCAGATTTCATATGGGTCAACAGTTAAACCGATAACCTCTCCTGCCTTAATGTCTTCATAAGTATGAACAACGAATTCAGAGCCTTCGATATCAACTAAAAGCTCATAATGAACTCCCTTGAAGATTGAAGATGTAACCTTAGCTATAACCTTAGCTGATTCTCTAGGAACGATATCCCAGTCTTCTGGTCTAATAACTACATCAACATTTTCGCCATCTTCAAATTCATAGCCTACAACAGGGAATTCTTGACCTAAGAACTTAACTAAATTCTTCTTCAAGTAAACACCCTTAACAATGTCTGATTCACCGATGAAGTTTGCAACATATCTATTTACAGGTTCATTATAAATATCTTTTGGAGAACCCATTTGTTGGATGATACCATCCTTCATGATAACAATTCTATCTGACATAACCATAGCTTCTTCTTGGTCGTGAGTAACGAAGATGAATGTGATACCTAAGTTCTTTTGCATTTCCTTAAGCTCATATTGCATGTTTACTCTTAGCTTATGGTCTAAAGCTGAAAGTGGTTCGTCTAATAATAGAATTTTTGGTTTTAAAATAATAGCACGTGCAATCGCAACTCTTTGCATTTGTCCGCCTGAAATCTTATCTATCTTTCTATTTTCATAGCCAGCTAGATTTACAAGCTGTAATGCTTCTGTAACAGATTCCTTAACCTTTTCATTTAGATATCTTTTGATATCAAAATATGAAGGCTTAGTTTTACCTTGAGCTTTACCAATCTTTTGGTTATAAGCTAAAGCGTCTGCTTCCACTTGTTCCTTTCCACCATAGAAATTAATTAAAAATTTTCTACCGCGGTTTACTAATCCGAATGCGACGTTATGAAATACGTCTAGATGTGGGAATAGTGCGTATCTTTGGAATACTGTATTAATTGGTCTAGCATATGCGGGAAGATCATTAATAATTTTTCCATTTACAATAATTTCGCCACTAGTAGGATACTCGAATCCTCCAATCATACGAAGTGTTGTAGTTTTACCACAACCTGAAGGACCTAATAGAGTAATAAATTCGTTTTCGTAGATATCTAAGTCAATGTTATCTACGACACAATTGTCACCGTAGTATTTTACGATGTTGTGTAATTCGATAATAGGTTTATTCACCTGTGCTTTTACCGAACCGAAAAGTCTTTTGCTTTTCGTTGCTTCCTTTCCTAAAAAATATTTAAATTTTTTGGCTTGTGACTGGATATTTATTTTTGTATATTTATTTACCATAAACGCGCCTGATTTTTGCCACATTTATTTTATGACGATATAAATTATAAAGTAAATTTTCAAAAAATCAATAACAAATTAAAAAAAAATAAATACTACAAAAAAATGTAGTATCTATTCCATCTTCTTTTTCCTAGTTTCTTTAATTGTAACCATCATATTTTCATCTACAGACTTAGTGATAAATGCGCTAGATCCGATGGTTGTATTTCTGCCAATTACAGTGTTGCCACCAAAGATTGAAGCACCAGAATATATAGTGACATCATCTTCAATTGTTGGATGTCTTTTGACGCCCTGTAAAGCATGTCCTTCCCTTAAAGATAGGGCACCCAAAGTAACACCTTGATATATTTTAACTCTCTTTCCAATTACACAGGTTTGACCAATTACGATACCTGTACCATGGTCGATAAAAAAAGATTCATCTATTTTTGCGCCAGGGTGAATATCGATACCTGTTTTAGAATGTGCATATTCAGATAATATTCTTGGTAAAATTGGAATATTCATCTCGTATAATGCGTGAGCTATTCTATATACTGTTATAGCGTATAATCCTGGGTAGCATAAAATAATTTCTGTTTTATTAGCTGCCGCAGGGTCTCCATCATAGATAGCTTGAATATCAGTTTGAAGTAAATAATCTATTTGAGGAATTTGTTCTAAAAATCTATCTGCAGCCTCCTGTGAGCATAATTCACAGTTGAAGCATTCAAATTCCTTTAATGAACCTAAAAGATTAGCTAAATCCTCTCTAATACATTTAGTTGTTTCATCTAAATACTTATTAATATCATCAAATTTTTCTAATACACCAGGGAAAAAAAGACATCTAACTGAATTGATAAAGCATTCAATGTCTTCAGCTGGTATAACATCTATTGTTATTTCTTCTTTTTTCTTATTTTCTAACCACTCTTTAAAATTCATATTAGTTGCCTCTTCTAAAAATTTAAAATTATTTTATCAAATAATTATATATTTTTCAATTTATTGATTTAAAAATTAATATTTTTAAAGTATAATCTATAATGTTTTAGGAGAAAAAAATGAAAACTATAGAAACTTCTACAATAACTAAAGAAATAAAAAGATTATGTATCGAGGCTGCAACCTTTATTGGCGATGATGTTTTAAATAAAATAAGACAAGCCAAGAAAAAAGAAAAAGGTCTTGCTAAAGACATTTTAGATCAAATCATCGAAAATGATATTATCGCTAAAAATGAGTTTGTTCCAATGTGTCAGGATACTGGTATTACCATTGTTTTTGTCGAAATTGGAAACCAAGTATTTATCAATGGCGATTTAAATGAGGCTATTAATGAAGGTGTTAGACAAGGCTACACTGAAGGCTATTTAAGAAAAAGCGTAGTTGCTTCTCCATTAAATAGAAAAAATACCTTCGATAATACTCCTGCTATTATACATATTAAATATAATGTAGGAGACAAGTTAAAACTAACTGTTTGTCCTAAGGGGGCTGGCTCTGAAAATATGAGTAAGGTTAAAATGCTTGTACCTGCAGATGGCATAAATGGAATTAAAAAATTTGTTAAGGATACAATTTTAGAAGCTGGAGGTAGAGCTTGTCCACCTTTAGTAGTTGGAATTGGCATCGGTGGTAATATTGAAAAGGCTGGAATACTTGCTAAGGAAGCTTTATTAAGACCTTTAGATGATGAAGCTAAAGATAGTGATGCTTTAAAGCTTGAACGTGAGCTTTTAGCTGAAATTAATGAACTAAATGTAGGTCCTATGGGCTTAGGTGGTAAAACTACTGCCTTAGCTGTTAAGGTTAATCTATATCCATGCCACATCGCATCACTTCCTGTATGTGTAAATTTACAGTGTCATGCTGCAAGACATAAGGAGGTAATTTTATGAGAATAAATTATCCTTTTGATAAAGAAAAGCTAAAAGAACTTAAGGCTGGAGATGTTGTAGAATTTTCAGGTGTAATATATACGGCAAGAGATGCTGCACATTTAAGAATTGAACAAATGCTAAATAATGGTGAAGAGCTACCATTTGATTTAGCAAATTCATTTATCTACTATGCTGGACCTACTCCAACAAAGCCAGGTAAGGTAATTGGCTCAATTGGTCCTACCACTTCATCTCGTATGGATAAATTTGCTTATTTGATGCCTAAGCTAAATGTTATAGGAACTATAGGTAAGGGACCTAGAGATGAAAGCTGTACTAAATATTATATCGATAATAAGATATTATATTTTATAACAACAGGTGGCTGTGGAGCTCTACTTGCTAAAAGTGTTAAGGAGGCTAAGGAAATAGCCTTTAAGGACTTAGGTCCAGAATCAGTTAAAAGATTAGTCGTTGAAGATTTTAAAATGATTTTAGCGATTGATTATTATGGTAATAATATATTTGAGAGGGATTAAAAATGGGATTAAAGGAAGAATCATTAGAATTACACAGAAAAAATCATGGTAAATTAGAAATTAGATCAAAGGTTAGAATTAAAAATAAAGAGGATTTATCACTAGCTTATACTCCAGGTGTTGCTTATGCATGTAAGGAGATTGAAGCTGATAAGGAAAAAGCTTATGAATATACTTCTAAGGCTAATATGGTGGCTGTTATATCAGATGGCTCAGCCGTTTTAGGCTTAGGCAATATTGGTCCTTATGGAGCAATTCCCGTAATGGAAGGTAAATCTATCTTACTTAAGGAGCTTGCAGGAGTTGATTCAATTCCTATCTGCTTAAATACTCAAGATGTTGAAGAAATAATTAGAACTTGTAAGATTTTAGAGCCAACTTTAGGTGCTATTAACCTAGAAGATATTTCAGCACCACGCTGCGTAACAATTGAAAGACGTTTAATTGAGGAATTAGATATTCCAGTATTCCACGATGATCAACATGGTACTTCTATTATCGTTGCGGCTGCATTCTTAAATATCCAAAGATTTACAAAAAGAAAATTATCAGATTTAACACTAGTAATGTCAGGTACAGGTGCGGCAGGTTCTATGGTAGCTAAGATGCTTAAAAAAATTGGTGTAGGTAAAATCTATGCTTATGATATTACAGGTGTTATTGATAAGAAAAAATATGATTCTTATAATTTCTTAATTAAAGAATTAATAGATCAAGGTATCTATGATACTCCAGAAAACCACGATGGTACTTTAGCTTCTATTTTAAAGGGCGCTGATGCCTTCGTTGGAGTTTCTGCTCCTAATTTAGTAACTAAGGAAATGGTTAAGACAATGAATGATAAGCCTATTATCTTCGCTATGGCAAATCCAACTCCTGAAATTGCTTATGAGGATGCTAAGGAGGCTGGAGCTTATATAGTAGGCTCTGGACGTAGTGATTATCCAAACCAAATTAATAATGTTTTAGCCTTTCCAGGCTTATTTAAGGGAGCTTTAGCAGTAAGAGCTAGAAAGATTAATGAGGAAATGAAGCTAGCTGCTGCTTACGCTATAGCAAACATTATTAAAGATGAAGAATTAACTTGTGATTATATAGTTCCAGATCCATTTGATCCAAGAGTTGCTGAAGCTGTTAGTAAAGCAGTTGGAAAGGCAGCAATTGAAACTGGAGTTGCTAAATAAAAAAAATTAGGATAGCTTAGTGCTATCCTTTTATTTATGCTATATTTAAATTCTTTTTACAATCTAAGATTTTTTGGCATACATCCATATAATAATGCTTTTGAGCTCTTATGAAAAAATCAAGCGCAAGTCTATATGACTTTTCTGTTCCCAATCCCTCATAATAGCAGTTTGCAATATAATATTCTGCTTCTCCTACTCCATCGTTTGCAGCCTCATAGAACCATTTAAAGGCTTTAGTGTAGTCTTTATTAACTCCACGGCCATTATAATAATTTTTAGCTAATTCAAGCTCTGATATAGCATCACCCTGTTCAGCTCTTTTTAATAAAGACTCAAAATTCATATCCCCTAAACTCTCCTTAAATATATAAGCGAAAACGATTTCTAAAATGATTATATAATTATTAAATTTATAAATCAATAAGATTTTTATTTTTCTTTAACTAAATATTGTTTTATCTCACAAACATACATTTTATGCTTATCATCATTAGCATAAAATTGATCTTTTAATTCTACAGGAAGCTCATCATAGCTAAGCTCTATACCATATAGCTTTTGAAGCTTTAAAACCTCATCTGCTTCAGCTACATAATAACAATTCATATCTACATCTAGGGCAGCATGAAGCTTTGTCTTTTCAAATTTTTCACAGTGTCTTCCTGATTCATTACCAAAAAATACCTTATCATCCTTATATTCATCTGATACAAATGATAATGTTACACTTTTTGATTCTTCCATAAATTTATAGGTATATCTAGATTTTCTAATAAATAGGAAGCAAACAGGCTTATTCCATAATACTCCTACTCCTCCCCATGATACTGTCATACCGTTAAGACCTGTTTGTCTATCACCTGCTGTAACGATACCCCAGGTCTTATTTAGCTTATTAAAAACACTTGAAAATTCACTTAAATTTTTCTTTAACATTTTATACCCCCATAAATACTAATATTACAGAAATTAAGTTATTAATCATATGAACTGCAATACATGCATATATATTATTTGTCTTATGATAAATAAAACTAAATGATACTCCGGCAAATGCATATGGTGTTAGCTTCAAAAGCCATAAACCAAAATTACCATCTATCGGTGTTGTAAGCATATGTGGTATAGCAAAAAATAAGGTTGATACTATATAGCTTACCCATATTGGAGCGAAATCTAATAATTTAAATACTGATTTTCTATAGACAAATTCTTCTATAACTGGCGCCATTAACACAACCGCAATAATCATTGGAACAGCACCACCATATTTTATAACATTAACAATTATATTTTGATTATTTGAGTTTCCTACATTCTTTAATAATAAATCAAAGGCGATAGATATTAATGAAAAGACTACCACAGCAATAGGAATAAATAAGGCATAAAATTTTGGCTTATCTCTTAATGAAATAAAATCATTTTTAAAATCCTTATATAAAAAGCCTATAATAAATGCTAGACTTATGGAATAGGTAATTAAATTACTTATACCCAAAATATGCCGGAAGGCTTTTACATAATTATCTGTAGCATCCTTTATAGCATTAGAGCCATCTAATAGCTTAATTAGATAATCATAATCTAAATTATTACTATTAGAGTAGCTTCTTGCAATTATAATAATTATTAATGAACTAACTATAAATTGATTTAATAGATAGATTGCTATTATTAACAAATATTTATTTTTTTTAACTTCTGCTGATACCTGATTTTCCATTTTTATCTCCCAATGAATCGATACTAGCCATAATAATAACTAGGACAATCATATAATAATACATTCCATATGTATTATCAATAAAACCGTATAAATCTACAAAGAAATATCCTATAAGTATTATAACCATTAAAGACTTATCGACATTTTTTAAGCCTTTATATTTATCAATAAAGTGAATTATTAGGAATGCAATACCTAAATTACCACCTACAACCATCATTTCAAATAAGGTTGAATGATAAACAATTTGCGATAGCTGTACACCAGTTCTAGTAAAGCTATTAGATAATTCAGCTATAAAGCCTGTTCCAAATGTCATTCGAACAAAATCAAATGAATAAAATGAATAAGCGTTCCTCCATAGCTCAAAGCGGTTATTATCACCTAATCTATCCAAAAATACACCATTCATAACTATATTAATAAAATAATTTCCAATACCGAAGGCTGCTTGAATAGTAAGTAAGAATAGCATTGCTGAAAAAGCTATTAGGATACTATAAAATAACCTATTTTTAGCCCTTATAAAGCCATATATACATAATGATGCTAGTTCGATAAAGCCAAATAGATAAGTGCCTCTAGAAAGAGTTAATAATACACCAACTCCGATAAATAATATTACAAGCATAGTAATTATATAATGCTTCAAATCACTATTTTTAATGAATGATATATAGCAAAATGGCATAGCCATTAAAAGTAAGATACCAGCCTCATTTGAACAGCCCCAGCCTAAGCTATAAAAAGTTACAGTCTTTAAATCTAAATTAGGATAATTTACCTTTAGGGTATATAGCTCAACCATTTCTTCAAATACTATAACTAGAGCCATTATAATTATTGATATTCGTAATGTTTCAAATGAATTTTTATTTAACAATAACGCAAATATAAAATAGATAGCAAAATAAAGTAGGTATGAAAAATATATTAAATACATTACTTCCATCCCTTGAGGAATAATATTGTACCAAAAGATAGGTAATATTGTTGAAATAGAAAGTAATAATAAGCCTCTCCATGATTTTATATTTTTAAATGATAATTCCTTCTTCTTTATCTTTCTAATTAAAAATATTAAAAAGCATATCGCAAATAATATAAAACAAATAGCTATACCAATTGGAAATGAATTATTATGGTAGCCTTCTCTATTTGATATTATAAAAAATAGTCCAACTGGAAGCATATACTTAAAATCATCAAATAAAACTATGGCAACTCCACCAATAATTACTACTGCCCCTAATATATATAAGAAGAAATAATCCCAACAAAAAAAAGTCAAAATAGCTAGGACGATGATATAAATATATTCAAATAATTTACTATCATTTAATCTTTTTAGCATTTTGACTTTCCTCTTTTTTGAATAATCTTTATATTATTATATCAAAAAATAATAGAAAAATTAATATTATAAAGTATGTTTTAATAATTCTTCTGTAGATTTACTAGATAAATCAGCTGCAGAGATATCAAAAACAGTTCTAGCACCGCATTCTCTTCTTGAATTTAGCTTATAAGCAGCTCTTGCGTAAGCAACAAGTACACTTCCTGTAAATTCAGGATTTGAATCAAGCTTTAGGCTATATTCAATAACATGCTTAACGTTATTTGAAGTTTCACCTGATCTAATAACAAATCCACCATGAGGAATACCATTATGGTTCTTCTTTAATTCTTCTAAAGTTATAAAATTAACTGTTGTATCATAGTCAGCAAAATAATTTGGCATTTCTTTAATTTCTTTTTCAATTCTAACCAAATCAGCACCCTCTTTAGCAACTACATAACATTCTCTTTTATGCATTTGACGTGCTGTAAATGTAGGATTCTTACCATCTCTTACAGCCTCTAGTGCGCTATCGATAGGAACTGTATATTGTCTTGCATCTAAAACACCATCAATTCTTCTTATAGCATCTGAATGGCCTTGAGATACACCTTTACCCCAGAATGTATAAGCATTACCATCAGGAAGTACAGCTTCCATAATAGCTCTATTTAATGAGAACATGCCTGGATCCCAACCAGTTGAAATGATTGTAATCTTTTTAGCCTCAACTGCGTTTTGATCAACATTCTTATAATGATCATAAACCTTAGCGTGTGTATCAAATGAATCTACACAGTTAAAATATTTAGCAAGCTCTGGTGTTTGAGTAGGTAGGTCAGTTGCTGAGCCACCACATAAAATCATAACATCAATCTTATCCTTATATTTTAAAACATCAGCAGTACTAACTATTTCTGCCTTTGAATCAATTTTAACATCCTTTGGATTTCTTCTTGTAAAAACGGCAACAAGACACATATCAGGGTTCTTAAGAATTGCCTTTTCTACACCTCTACCTAAATTACCATATCCATAAATACCAATTCTAATCATAATAACCTCACTCCTTTTTTAAACACAAACATTATACGACTAAAATTTTAAATTATCAATAAATTTTGAAATATTTTAGAACAAATATTATTAATTTCGAATTTTATTCGTGAAATTTATTAAATACATTAATCGCAGTATTCTTATTTATGCCTGATTTTACCAAATCTTCAACACTAGCCTTCTTAATTCCATCAATATTGATAAAATATTTTAATAATTTTTCCTTACCAACCTTACCAAGACCTTCTATACCATCAAGCTGTGATGTAAAAAAGCCCTTAGCTTTAGTTGATCTAAAAAATGAGATGGCAAAATCATGAACTTTTTGAGAAATATCTGCAAGAAGTAAAAATACCTTAGAATTTTTATCGATATTTATAAATTCATTCTCATAATATAAAATAGTAGCCTTATGGTGGTCATCTTTTTGTATACCACAAATAGGAATTGCTAAATTTAGCGATTCAATTACTTCCTTTGCCGCATTAACCTGGATTTGGCCACCATCCATAATAATTAAATTTGGAAGCTTATCATTTTCCATAACAAGCCTTAAGTATCTTCTATATATTATTTCTTTCATTGTCGCGTAGTCATTTGCGCCAACGACAGTCTTAACATGATATTTACGATATTCCTTTGGGGCAGGTCTACCATTTATATAACATACCATGGCAGATACTGGATATTCACCAAATAAATTTGAGTTATCGAAGGCCTCAATTCTTTCTGGGGCATCCATATGTAATAGCTTTCCAAGATCTTCTATCGCATCAAGCTTCTTTAATACCTGATTTTTATAGATATTTCTCTTATTTTCTAAATTAAATTTGGCATTATATAAAGCCATATCTAATATTTCTTTTTTCTTACCAATTTGACAAGCTACATAATTAATATCTAGTAGTCCTTCAAGCTCTTCATATTTATCAAAGCCAATTATAGAAAATTCCTTTGGTTTAGTATTTAGATCATAAAATTGATATAAATAATTTATAATTTGGCCCTCATAGTCTTCATATCTATCAATTATTGTTTGATGATTTTGAACTATATTACCTAATCTTGTAATAATAATATTAATTGAGATAGAATCATCATCTAAATAAATACCAATATAATCTCTATTTGTTGAATCATTAATAGAAATTTTTTGTTTTAATGATACCTTATTTATAGCATCAATTAGATTTCTAATCTCTATAGCTTTTTCAAATTCTAAATTATTTGAAGCCTCTTCCATATCTAAATTTAGCTTCTTTATAATTTCATCTGTATTACCATTTAAAAATGAGGCTGCCTTAGATTTATATTCACTATAATCTAAATTATCGTGAATACAAGGACCAAGGCATTGCTTCATATGGTAATATAGACATTCCTTCTTTGGAATATGAGCACATTTTCTAAATGGATATATTCTATTTAATAGATTTAGAGTAACTCTTGCCTCATATACATTGGGATATGGACCAAAATATCTAGCCTTTAGCTTTCTATTTCTTGTTACTATTAATCTTGGATATAATTCATTAGTTAAGGCTATATAAGGATAGGTCTTATCATCTGTAAGCATAATATTATATTTTGGATTATATTCTTTAATTAAATTAATTTCTAAAACTAAGGCTTCTAGCTCAGATTTAGTAATAACATAATCAAAATCCTCTATTAAGCTTACTAGCTTTGTTGTTTTAGCATTATGAGCACCATGAAAATAGCTTCTTACTCTATTTTTTAAGTTTTTAGCCTTTCCCACATAAATTATGGTGCCATCCTTATCCTTCATTTGATAAGAGCCAGGTAAATCTGGCAATAGCTTTAGCTTTTCTTTAATTGTTTGATTCATACCTAGCTCTCCT
>CAMOUK010000027.1 GCA_946626535.1 uncultured Caryophanales bacterium | reverse complement strand
AAGCCATTAGTAATAGAATTAGCTTGGAATTCACCATCACTATTTCTACCCATTAGATTACCAACTCTAATTATTTTAGCATCTAGGCCATCACTAATAGCCTCTAAAACGGCCTTTTCAGCATTGAATTTAGAATGAACATATTTATTAGAAATATCTTGACCAAATGATAGCATATTTTCCTTCATTCTAAAGTATTGATTAAATCTATCATCAATATTTTCACCTGCAACACTTAATGTTGAAATTTGAATTAATCTTACCTTTTTATTTTTAGCAATCTTAATTAAATTTTTAACTCCACCAACATTAATTCTTTCAATAATATCATCTTGAGCAAAATGCTTAACTATCGCTGCACAGTTAATGATAGTATCAAACTTTTCATCCTTTAATAATTCATCTAAATTATCATTAGTAATATCAGAATCTATAACCTTAACATATTTATTTAGTTCATCCTCTAAAGGTGAATCAAAATAATATGCTAGTAAGCCTGTAAGTCTCATTTTAGCGTCGATATTCTTACCTCTTACTAAGGCAACAACATCCATCTTTTGATTTAATAATTCCTTTAAAATATGAATACCTAAAAAGCCAGTAGCACCAGTTAGTAATACTCTACCTAGCTTTCTTTCTTCTTTAATATCATCGATATTTTTAACAATATTATCCTTAAGTGAAATTAAATCATTAAATTCAGCTTCTTCCTTTTTCTCTTCAACAACACCATTTAGTGAATTAATATATTTTTCTAATTCAACAACTGTTGAATAATCAAATATATCCTTATAAGCAATTGGAAGATTTTCTCCTAAGGCTAGCATTGCAACCTTACTTGCAGAAAGTGATGTACCACCTAAATCAAAGAAATCATCATCTATACCAACATTATCATTATTTAATGACTTCTTAAATATATTTAATAATTTCCTTTGAAGCTCATTTGTAGCTTCCTTAACTACCTTATTTTCCTTCTTAACCTCTATTTCTGGTAAAGCCTTCTTATCAATCTTACCATTTGGAGTTAAAGGTATTTTATCTAACTGCATCATAGCCTTTGGAACCATATAAGGAGTAAGTGATTTAGACATATGAAGTGTTAAATCTTCCTTATCGATCATCTTATTGGCTGTAAAGTAGGCAGCAAGGTAATCACCATCAACATTATTTGTCTTAACCATAATAATACTTCTTGTAATATTTGGATAAGAATTTAGAACCTTTTCAATTTCATCAAGCTCAACTCTTAAGCCTCTTAGCTTAACCTGATTATCAAGTCTACCGAAGAATTCAATATTACCTTCACTATTATATCTAGCTAAATCGCCACTTCTATAGGCTCTTAAGCCATTTACCTCGATAAATGAGGCCTTAGTTCTATCAGGAAGCTTATAATAGCCTAAGCCTACCTGATCACCTGCGATAGTTAAATCACCTATTGCGTTAATTGGTAAAATATGACCATTCTTATCAAGCAAATATAATTTAGTATTAGCAAATGGCTTACCAATTGTAACATATTTATCAACTACCTTATGATATGTACAAGTAATAGTAGTTTCAGTTGGGCCATAGCCATTATAGATATCTGCCGTAACACCTAAGCTTCTTAGCTTTTGACAAAGCTCAGTAGGTACAGCCTCAGCTCCCATATCTAATACCTTAAAGCCTCTTAAGGCCTCAACAAATTCCTTCATATCTATAAAATTAGATACAAATGATGGGGTCATAAACATTATATTAACATGATTCTTAATTAATGTTTTAGCTAGCATTAATGGATTTTCAATTTCCTCTTCTGATGCGATAACTGCAGTATAGCCATGAGTTAGAGGAACACATTCTTCTTGAAGTGAAGCATCAAACGATAATGAAGCAAATGAACAGCCTATCGCTCCTTCTTTAATATTTCTATATAATGATGTACCAATATTTTTACCATCTAAAACATAATTAATTAAATTATGATGAGATATCATTACACCCTTAGGCTTACCTGTAGAACCTGATGTATAAATCATATAGGCTAAAGAAGTTTGAGGAATATCTAAATCTAGGTTATTAACCTTATTAGATTTTAATATTTCTTCTATAGCTAAGGCCTTAACATTTGTAGATGTAATCATATCTTTCTTTTGTTCAATTATTTCTTTTGTAGAAATTAATAGCTTAGCCTCAGAATTTGTAATGATATATTCAATTCTTTCATCTGGATATTTTGGATCAATTGGAATAAAGGCTCCACCTGATTTAATAATACCCTGTCTAACTACATATGCCTCAGCAATTCTAGGCATAAGCATTACAACCTTAGTTTCAAGTCTAACACCACTATCATATAAGGTATTTGCGACCTTATTACATGCCTCATTAAATTCCTTATATGTATATTTTCTATTACAGCCTATTACCGCATCCTTATTAGGATACTTTTTAGCATTTTCCTCTAGAAGCTTATTAATAGTAATATTTGGAATTTCTACATATGTATCATTAAATTTCTCATATAGCTTCTTATCCTCTTCAGGTAATGTATTAATCTCTTTAATAAATACCCTCTTATTTAATTCATTTAAGACAAGCTCATATAATCTTTCAAATGATTTAATAGTTTCAATATTATAGATTGCCTCATCCCATTCAAAATGTAATCTAAATTTATTATTTTCTAAGAATACATCTAGACCAAAGGCACTCTTTGGTGTATCAGATTCTAATAGTATTGCCTCTACCTTTTGTTTACCTATTTTATCGAAGATGAAGCTATCTCCTTGATATGCAAACATGATATCAGCCTTAATATCATAATCTCTTGAAATATCAGCAAATGAATATAGATCATTAGCCTGCATACCTGATAACATATCCTTCATTAAAGAAAGCTTATCTAATATCTTACTATCTTCTTCATATTTAATATATACAGGTAATGTCTTTACTAGCATTGAAACTGTGTTTTCAAGCTTAGCTGAATTTCTTCCATTATAAATAGTTACATATAAGGCGTCATTTTTATATAAATATTTACTTAATGTAAATGCGAATGCGAAATTAAAATATGCATTTAAAGTAAGCTTATTAGAATCTATGAATTCCTTTAGCTTATCACTATCTAAATCTATAATAAAATCTTTTGATTGTAATTTAGAAATATCAGAAGTCTTTAAATCCTTCTTAATTAAATATTCACCATCAATATCCTTTAAAATGTTATTATAATATGCCTTAGCCTTTTCTAACTTACTAGAATTTAGGTCATCCTTTTCCTTTAAGGCAACATCGAAGCCTAAGAATTCCTCTGGTTCTAATTTTTCACCTAAATAAGCCTTATTAATATCATTTAATAAAATAGCTTCACTTGTACCATCACATATGATATGGTGGAAATCTAAATATAAATAATTAGCATCAGAGGCCTCTATTATTTCAGCTCTATATAATTTACCATTTAATATTTCAAATGGTCTAATTAGGCTCTTTGGAACGATTTTATCGACCTTTATTCTTTCAACTACAGCCTCACAATTTTCTCTTTTAGCTAATATATCACCACTATCATTCATAAATAATTTTATTTTAACATAAGGGTGATTATTGATAGTATTAACGACACTATCAAATAGCTTATTTAAATCAATTGTATTTGGTAGCTTAAATAAGAATGGAATATTATAATTTGTAGAATTTGGCTTTGAAACACATTCAACAAATATACCCTCTTGAGTCTTTGTTAAAGGATATTCTTCTAATATGTCATATTCCTTAGTATCTGATTTATCGCCTAAAGCCTTAATTAAATCTCTTACTGTTGGATTATTATTAATATCGCTACTATCTACATCCTTATTAAATTTTTTAGAAAGTAAAATAGTAAGTCTAATAGATGATACTGATGTTAAACCAGCCTCATAAAGATTTGTTGTTACACCAAATGAATCATGACCAATAACATCTTTAACAATATCATAAACTTCCTTTTCTAAATCATTTTCAGGTAATACCTTTTCTGATACCTTTAGCTCAGGCATAGGTAGAGCCCTCTTATTAACCTTTTGGTTTTGATTTAGAGGAATTTTATCTATTTGCATAGTATAAGCAGGAATCATATAAGGTGGCTTTTTAGAGCCTATAAATTCATTTAGCTTTGCTACATCAACCTTAGAATTTGAAACTACATAGGCACAGATAAATTTAACACCTGATGGATCTGTAAAGTCCTTTACTGTGGCATCAGTAATTCCATCAAATTCTCTAATTATCTTTTCAACCTCAGTAAGCTCAACTCTAAAGCCTCTAATCTTAACCTGTCCATCCTTTCTACCTATAAAATCAACAGTTCCGTCAGCAAGTAATCTAACGATATCTCCTGTCTTATATAATCTCTTAAACATAGGATCATCATCAAATGGATTAGTTAGGAAGGCTTCCTTATTTTCCTTTTCTCTATTTAAATAGCCTCTTCCTACCTGTGGACCAGAAATATATAATTCACCTGATACAAGAGTTGGAAGTTTCTTCTTATTCTTATCTAATACATAAAATTTATAAGTATTTAAATTTTTTCCAATTGGAACTCTATAATATAATTTATCAACTATATATTCAGTACAAAAAACCGTTCCCTCAGTTGGACCATAGGCGTTATGTAAAATATAGCCTTTAGGTGGTTCAATTGGAACTAGCTTTTCTCCACCAACAAAGAAATGCTTCAAATATTTAATTTCAAGCTCTGTGGCAAATTGTCTACCAACCTGAGTTGTAATTAAAGAATGGGTAATTTTATTATCATTATAAAATTTACCAAGCTTAACTAAATCAAGTCTCAATTCCTCAGGTATTACATAGACAGTACCTCCACAGCATAATGCTGGATATAAATCCATCATATCAGCATCAAAGCCATAAGATGCGTAGGCAGCCATATGTGAATTTTCATCTGCTTCATATTCCTTATGGTAGAACGAAACGAAGGTGTTTATATTTCTATGTTCTAGCATAACACCCTTAGGTAAGCCTGTTGAGCCTGATGTATAAAGCATTATAAATAAATCATTAGGATCTACTTTAATATTTGGATCATTTATATTTTCAAAATTAATAATTTCATCTGTATAGATTTTTGGTCCATTAAATTCATTAATTAAGCCATCTAAATCTCTATCTAATATTAAAACCTTAGCTCTTGAATCCTTAACCATAAAATTTAATCTTTCCTCTGGATATGTAGGATCTAGTGGCTGGTAGGCGGCACCACTCTTAATTACACCAAGCGATGCTAGTACGATAAATTCGCTCTTCTTAATTAATATTGAACAAACATTTTCCTTCTTTAAGCCCATCTCCACAAGCTTATTAGCTAATCTATTAGAATAGATATCAGCCTCTTTATATGTATATTTCTTATCCTTAAATACAACAGCTAAATTATTAGGATAATTTTTTACTGATTTTTTAAATTTATCAAGGATAGTTTCATTAAAATTAATATATGATGGATCAACATCATTAAATGAATCTAAAAGCTTTTGTTCCTCATCGCTTACTAAATTAATATCATCAAGCTTTTCCTTAACTAAAAATTCCTTCATAACCTGATCAAATAATTTAACTAGATGAGTTATAGTTGAATCCTCATATCTATCATTTCTATATTCAACCCAAATAATAAATTCATTACTATCTCTATGAAGCTCTATACTTAAATCTTCCTTACCATCTTTTCTTTCTAAAGGCTTTATATATATTTCTTTATTATTTAATTTAGTCTTATAAAAATAATCACCCTGATAAGCAAATAAAATACTTGAATTAATACCTAAATCCTTAAGTAAACTAGAAAAAGGATATAATAAATTATTAACTGCCCCTATTTGATATTCATTTGCAGATACTAAATAATCCTTTACTAATTCCTTATTTTCTAAATAGAATGGATATGTTTTAACAAACATTCCTAAGGTATTATTTAGTTTTTCATTTCTACCATTATTTACAGTTAAAAATAGGGCCTTATCATCCATATTAATTTTAGATAATAAGAATGAGAAGCAAGCTAAAAAGAATGTTGATGTTTTAATATTAAGCTTTTTAGTTAAGCTTTTAACATCAGCATTTTTAATATTTAATTTTGTATCGTATCTATTCCAAATGGCCTTACCATCATTCTTATCAAAAACTAAATTTGAATCAACCTCAGTATCAATAATACTCTTTTCAAAAAAAGCCTTTGCTGAATCATATTTTTTAGATTTTAATTCTTCTAATTCAGCTTCTGCATAAATATTGGCATCATATGATTCGGCTTCTATCTTTTTACCTTCATATACCTCTAACACTTGGTCGATAAATAATTTAATAGATGTACCATCAAAAATAATATGATGAAAATCATATAAAAAATAATATTCACCATTACACTTATAAATAGCTAATCTAAATAAATAATTATTTAAAAGCTCGAAAGGATCAGATTTAATATCTAATTTATCAACCTCAAAATAAGGTATATCTAATTTAGACTCTTCAATATGCTTATAAATTAAGCCATCATCACCTAAAGATAGCTTAGTAAATAGATATGGATGAGCCGCAAATACCTTTTTAATAGAATCCTTTAGCATTTCAACATCTATATTTTTTCCTAGATTAACAAGATTTGCTAAATTATAAGCATCTGTTTTTTCAAGACAAGATAAATAAATGCCTTCTTCTGTCTTTGATAATGGGTAATACTTCAAATCAACCATCTCCTTAAATTATTAAATTCACCGTACTCTGCTTTATACCATTATAACATAGTTATAAACAAATTAAATAATACAAAAATTAAAAAGCAGGAAATTTCCTGCCTGTATTTTTAAAAAATATATTTATCAGCACCATAATCTACAAAACTTAATCATATTTTTTCAAATATTATTCTAGAAATAGCTTAAGGTTTAAGCCTAAGCCCTTAGCTATTCTGTCAAGTGTCTTGACTGAAGGATTTGTGATGCCTCGTTCGATATTGGAGATGTCTGCCTGATGAATTCTTGTTATACGAGAAAGTTCAGTTTGTGACATATGTTTTTCTGTCCTAGCTTTACTAATCATATTACCAACCACTATACGTATATCCAAAACATCCTTAGTGTTTATTAACGTACCATTATAATATAATTCTTCAGCTGCGATATCAATGTCATCATTCCAAATTATTCCACTGCCATCTGGAGGTAAATGTCCTCTATTATATAAAGAATTGTCATTTAATAATTCTTTAAAAATAGGATATTCACTAAATATTTTTTTCAAATCATAAGAAGTGACTTTACCATCATTGAATTCAGATATAATTATTAAGTTTTCCTTTAATACAATATTTTTTAAATAATTAAACATATTTATCCTCCTTATTCAAATAGTGGAAGTCGCTTATAAATTCCTGTTTCCCACATCTGTTCTAATTCCTTAGAATACTTTTTCACAAACTGTTCTACTAGTCTAATTCCGTTTTTAGGGAATTCTCCCTTCCAATGCTTACCATCCTTTATTGTAAATGTAGCACAAAAATTACCATAGAATGCATGAATATGTGGTGGCTCATGCTCCTTATCCTTCAAGTACATCATTATCATAATCCCATAAAATGATGCTATTGTTGGCATATATCTTCCTCCAACTATATTTTATAGGATATATCCTATAATGTCAACATTATGAATAAAATAAAAAAGCAGGAATTTTCCTGCTTAATCTTGATCAAAGGCGCTTAAGCCTTTTTTAATTTCTTTTACCTTTTCCTTATTCTCTTTAAAGAATAATATCAATATAAAAGCAATCATTGCCATTATACCTGCATATATGAATAAATGCTTTAAAGTTATAGAAGGAACAAACGCGATTATCGCACCAAGAAGTATTGGAGTAACAGATTGAGCTATCATTGATGCTGTATAATATAGTCCTGTGTATTTACCTATATTTTTACTTGAAGACATCTCAACCATCATAGGATAGCTATTAACATTAATTAAGGCCCAACCGGCACCAACAACGAAAAACATTATATATATTATAAAGCTATTTACTTTAATAAAATTAATAACAAAGAAGCCAACTATTAAACATAATATACCAACCATAATATTGAGCTTTCTTCCAAATTTTATTGCGAAAAAGCCGGCCACAATAAATGTTACAATTGCTGATACAGTTAATATTATTGTTGCTACACTGGCTATTGATGAGCCCTTATATGATTTAATATATAAATCACCAGTATAATTAGTAAATTGCTCATGAGTTAATGCTATTTCAACATATTTAACATCATCTAAAACATAATCAGCATTATCTTGTGTTGTTGTTACATAATATGTTTCATTATCACTATATTCCTTTTCATTAACAGACATTTGAGTATAATATTCATCAAAATATGTTGAATTAAATGTTTCAATCGCATTAAATGACATAAACCAGAAGCAAACAGCAATAAGTAATATTATCATATTACGCTTATCCTTCTTAGATAAAGGCTTATCATCTTCAACCTTTTCTTCTGTTAATGATAATTCCTCACCTAGCTCTAGCTCTGGCTTCATTTCCTCTAATATCTTATTTTCCTTTATTTTTAAAACTAAGACAACTATAGCTATAATAAGTGATACTTCTACTACAATTACAGGCACTAATACATGTACTAAGCCCTTATCACCTTGAGAGAATGTAAAAAACGGAATCATATTAACGATAGTAATTAAAATTGGTCCCATATAGCCAACTAAATTAATTAAGCCATTAGCTGTAGAACGAAGTGGCTTTGGTGTTACATCAGGCATCAAGGCTACCGCAGGTGATCTATAGATGTTCATAATTATTAACACTATAAGCATTGTAATAATTAAACCAGCAAGTGTATTCCATAAATAGCATAAAGCCATAAATGGATATGCGATTAAGGTAGCAATCATACCTAATATAATATATGGCATTCTCTTACCAAATTTAGTTTTAGTTTTATCTGATAGTCTACCAAATAATGGTAACATAAACAGTGCTAAAACATTATCTAATGCCATTATTACACCAACTACAAATTCACTATATTTAGTGGCATTATTTTTTTCTAAAACATCTGCAAGTAAATGCTTTAGATAAAGTGGGCAATAAAAGTTATATCCTTGCCATACCATCAATATTGAAAAGAATGTGAATCCAATAATTAATGTTCTTTTATAATTTAGTTTCAATTTTTTCATACTTTAATCCTTTTATTGTTACATACTAAATTAAGTATAACATTTAATTAATCGATTTAAAAGAAAAAAGCGAGGATTTTTCCTCGCTTAATAACTAGTCTTTAAAAGTTCCTTTTTCTAAAGCTAATGTTCTAGTTGTTAAATCACAAACCTCAGCTGGTCCATAATATTGAATAGCACCTGGATATAGGTAGCATGTATTTTCAGCCCATTCTTTTCTATGTGCTTCAAAATACTTAAATGGAGCACCATTAAGCTCTACTAAAGCCTTTCTAATAACTGGCTTATCCTCACCATGTCTTCTTTCAATATTCATCATCTTTGTAATAGGCATACCACCTGCAACCCATTCTTCAGCTGGCTTAGATAAGTTAGATACCTTTGATAAATAACCAGTGTAGCCATATTGAATTAGCATAAATGCGTTGTAGCCTAATGAATAGCAATAGTCAGCATCGAAATTAGATGGGAATGCGCATCTTCCTTCATAACCGAAGAAATGATGTAATGCATTAAACTTACCATTATATTTGCCATCCTTCTTTCTTTGGTCAAGAACATTCTTAACTAAAGCGCTGAATAGCTTTTCAGATTCAATTAATGATACTTGAACGTTACCATGTGGGTCACGCTCTAAGAATAATTGTTGTTGAATAGTTTGAGGTAGGATTGCAAATACATTCATTGATTCTTTTGTTAAGCCCTTTTCAATAAATGCATATTTTTCAGTCCAAGATGCAAGCTTGTTAAATGCTTCAGCCTTAGCGCCAGCTAAAAGCTCGTTAATTTCAGCAATTAATTTAGAGAATTCAGGTACGAATTCAACTACACCTTCAGGAATAATTGCAACACCATAATTCATGCCCTTTGCAGCTCTTGCAGCTACAGAATCAGCAATTGAATTTGCAATTTCAGAAAGTGACATCTTCTTTTCTGCAACCTCTTCAGAAATTAAGCAAATATTAGGTTGAGTTTCTAAAGCACATTCAAGGGCAACATGTGATGCACTTCTTCCCATAACCTTAACAAAATGCCAATACTTTTTAGCTGAATTACAGTCTCTTTCGATATTACCGATTAACTCAGAATAAGTCTTTGTTGCAGTATCAAATCCAAATGAACATTCAATATCTTCATTTTTTAAATCGCCATCAATAGTCTTTGGACAGCCGATAACTTGAACACCTGTATTATTAGCTGCAAAATATTCAGCTAATACTGCAGCGTTAGTGTTAGAGTCATCTCCACCAATAATTACAATTGCAGTAATACCATGCTTCTTACATACTTCTGTTGCAACCTTAAATTGCTCAACAGTTTCAAGCTTAGTTCTACCAGAACCAATAATATCGAATCCACCAGTATTTCTATATTGGTTGATGAATTCATCATCAAAAACAACATAGCTATCTTCGATTAATCCAGATGGACCTCCCTTAAATCCAATTAGGACATTTTCCTTATTAGTAGCCTTTAATGCGTCATATAAACCTGATACAACATTGTGTCCACCAGGTGCTTGACCACCAGATAGGATAACTCCTACTACTTGCTTTTTTGCCTTTGAAGTGTTTTTACCCTTTTGGAAGGTAATTTCGTTTTTACCATATGTATTAGGGAATAATGCCTTAATCTTTTCTTGATCCTTTACAGATTCTGTAGGTAATCCTTCCTTAACACAAATTTCTCCAATTCCCCCTCTAAGCATACCGGGTAATTTTGGCTGATATGCATATCTAGCCATTTGAAGTGGTGATAATTTCATAATAATCATATTCTCCTTTAATTTTATATCGTCTTTCTAGTTTAAAATTATAGCAAAATTAAGCTATTTGTGCAATCTCCTTATAGACAAAATAGCAATGATTTCGTTTTCATAATTAATAAAAAATAGTCCGTATTTCTACGGAGCTATTTGTTATTCAACTACTTATTCTATTATCGATAAGCAAATACTTAAGATGTCACTTAGCATCTTTATTCAACACTATACCAATTACTAACAGCCTCATCTACACTCATTTTACCTTGAGCTACCTTACTACCAGCTGTACGTATCTTTTGATCTGCCTTATCATTTAGTCCTAGATTAGATATATAGATTGCTTCTGCGTTGCTGAAGGAAGCATATATATTATCTAGTGACATATCCTTAGCAGATGTCATTAATCTTTTTATTTTTGACATATTGCCTAATTCCTTATTGTTAATTAAGAATCTCATAAATTCATTAGTAATATCTAAATTCTTACTCTTCTTATTTACTGAGAAGCATAGATTAACACTATTTAAAAATACACCGCCATTATCTAAAGATGGAACTGGTCTTAGGCTATATTTAAATGGATTATTTGTGAATGCCTCTGATTGCTTCTCCCTTTTTTCTGTACCTGATACAGTTTGACCTGAGGCAAGCATCATAGGAATATCGCCCTGGAAGAATCTTTTTATGACGGCATCATAATCATTTTTTAAGGTGCTACAATTATCTAAATTAATAAAACCCTTATTCATAAAGCTTGAAACCTGATTTAATGATTCTCTTAAATAGCTTCCAGCCTCCGGCTTTAATTCATTTAA
Source organism: uncultured Caryophanales bacterium (assembly GCA_946626535.1). Next base: position 6,439 of record CAMOUK010000027.1, on the reverse strand, counting down.
ATCATTAATGGCAGTTTTATTATCCTTTATATTATGACAAACATTAGGGAAATACATAGGATACATGATAAGTGATGTGTGACCCATCATCACATTTTCATAGCCCTTATCCTTAAATTTTTGACATGAATCAACTAATTCACTATAGGTATTAGGAATATTAATATTTTCCTTATTAAATAAATCCTCATTTACCATCATTCCATAGGTCGTTACATAAATTGGAAGCATCGGTGTTTCACTATCTTTTTTTGTTATTAGACCATCTCTAATAACTGATAGATCAATTCCTCCAGGACTTGTTGAAAAGTCCTCTGTGAAGGTAAAAAGCTCAGAATAATTAGAATCATTTATCATCCAAGGAAATGTAAAGAAAATATCTGGCGCATCCTGACTATTTAAAGCCGTTGAGATGATTTTATTATAATTATCTAAATATGTATATTTTAATTTAGCTTTTGGATAATATTTATTAAATCTAACAAATTCATCCTCTATAGCTTCAAAATTTTCATAATGTCCTACAACATTAATATGATATTCTTTATCTATATCAAATGACGGTTTAAATTCATTATCTTTTTTTGAACAAGAAAATAGTCCAAGAATAAATACAAAAGAACTTAAAACTCCAAATAGCTTTTTCATATTTTTTCCTCCTTTATTCTTCTAATTTCCTTTAAAACAACATTTAGATCTATAGGCTTTGAAATATGGCCATTCATACCTGCATTTAAACATTCATTTATATTTTCAGAAAATGCATCTGCTGTCATAGCTATAATTGGTATATCCTTTGCCCATGTATCTAATAATCTTATATTTTTTGTAACCTCAAGACCATTCATCTTAGGCATTTGGATATCCATAAATATTAAATCAAATGAATTAGGCTTAGCTTCTTTAATAATATTTAGACATTCCATACCATCAATAGCTCTTTTTGTATTAATATGATACATCTTAAGCATTTCATTAATGATTTCATAATTAATATCATTATCCTCAGCAATTAATATATTCATATCTGCAATATCACTATAATCATCAGCCTTTATAACCTTCTTATCATCAATACCTAAGATTTCATTTATCTTATTATAAAGTGTACTTCTAAATATTGGCTTACTAATAAAGCCAGAAGCCTTAGCCTCAACATCATAAATAGATGTTATAATAATTGGCTTATTAGATTTTTTTAATTCATTTAATAAGCTATCATTATAATCTAATAATATAATATCTACATTTTTAGCTAATTCTAATAAATTATCATCATACTTAGCTTTAATAGCTTTCGCATTTAATGAATTAATAATTTCTTCTTCACTATCTAAGGCTTTTTCATCACTATCAATTAATAAAATATTAATTCCATCAAACCTTAAATCAGCATTATCATTATCCTTTTTAATTTCTAGACTAATAGTAAATTTAGTGCCTTCATTTAATTTACTTTCGCACTCTATACTACCATCCATCAAATCTACAATTTTCTTCGTAATGGCAAGACCTAATCCCGTACCCTCAATTCTATTAATTCTACTATCTGTTTCTCTAATAAAAGGATTATACATCTTAGCCATAAATTCTTCTGACATACCAATACCTGTATCACTAACGATATATTTTAGCCTTACATAGTCAGCCCTATCTGATACATCCTCTATTAATTCTACTAATACACTTCCACCATTTTCTGTATACTTTAAGGCATTAGATAAAATATTGATAAATATTTGATTTAATCTAAGCTTATCAGCATATAGATTTTCACTAATTATATTTTTAGTATAGAATTTAAAATCTATGTTCTTTTCTTTAATTATTGGATTAGAAACATTAACTAAATTTTCTATCATATCAACTAAAGAAAATGATATTGGATTTAAGCTGATCTTTCCACTTTCCACCTTAGATATATCTAATATATCATTTATTAATGTTAATAGATGATTACTAGCTAAAGAAATCTTTCTATTATAGTCTTTAACAAGCTCCTTATTATCAATATTTTTTTCAGTTAAAGTTGTAAGACCTACTATGGCATTCATAGGAGTTCTTATATCATGTGACATAGTTGATAGGAAATCAGTTTTAGCCTTATTAGCTAAATCTGCCTGTTTAGATAAATATTTTAGCTTCACATAAAAATGCTGGGCATAAATTATATCTATAATTAATAACATAATTAAGCCAAATGAAATAATTCCAACCAACATCCAATTATTATTAGTAACTGATAAATTAGATGCCTCAATATAGCTTAATAATACCCAACCACCTACTGTGGCAATTGGGGTATGGGCAATTACACATTTTGTGCCAAATGAGTTTTTCATTTCAAATGAGCCTGAATTACCTACAATATTTTTCTTTAAATCCTCAAGGCTCTTTTCATTAACATCATTATATGATTTATAAAATTCAAAGAAATTTGAATTCTTATAGGCAGTATCACGAATAATATAATTACCTTCAGTATCTATTAATGATAGCTCAATATTTCCTACACCCTCTTGGGTTAGATTAAGCTTATCAGTAATAATTGATACTGGTATAACTCTTAATAGAAAAGCATCCTTATAATCTGTTCCATCAAATAATCTTACACTTCTACAAAAAGCCATAGACTGTATCGCATCAATTGGATTAGTATAGGCTCTAGAAACATTAATTGAATCAGATTTATCTGATATCCAATCTAGCTTTTTAAATAATCCTATTTCACTATAAGAAATTGAATAATTAGTAGAATCCTTTATAGATGGGACTGATGATAGACCACTTAATGTATCCTTATAAATAATATGGGCAGAGGCAATTATATTTTTTTTAGATACAGTAATAAAATCTAAGGCATCATCTATATCTAATTCTTTTGAATTAATATAATTAGCCCAGTTGTCACAGATATCTTGTTCATTTTTTAAATAATTTTCTGTCATATAATTCATACGAACTGCGGTACTCTCAAAAAGCTTTATTTGATTATCATATACCTTACTTCTTTCAGTATTAGTATATATAATTACAAATAAAACTATTAGAAGCATTATTAAAATGTTGACAATTCCAATCCATAATTTTTTCATAAAATCACCAAGCTTATTCTTTAATAATTAATAATAATTCATCCCTAATCTCTAATAACTTTTCTACATATTCTTTATAATCTATATCCTTTTTATTTCTTAATAGCTCTGTAAGTTCATAAGCTATTTCATACATTGGAGTAATTGAAAGATTTCCAAGTACTCCCTTTAAACTGTGAGCTATTTTAAAAGCTTCATCTATATTCTTATTATCAATTTCTTCTTTTAATTTTAAATAAGAATCATCATTTAAAGCCTTATTAACTAACCTTAAATAAAATTCTTCATTATTTAAGCAACGCTCTAAACCTTCTGAAGTATTTATATATTTAATTAATTTATCTAATTTAGACATAGCTCTTCCTTCCTAGCTATAATATATTTTTCAAATTCAGCTGCTGAAATTGGCTTTGAAAAATAATAGCCTTGAATAATATCACAGCCTAAGCTTTTTAATAAATCAACTTGAGTCTTTGTTTCTACACCCTCAGCTATAACAGGAGCACCTAAATACTTAGCGATATCAATTATAACTTCTACTATTTTTGTATCATTTTTTTTAGAAGCATTTTTAACAAATAGCATATCTAGCTTTAATACATCTATTGGAAGCTCAGATATCATATTAAGTGATGAATAACCAGTACCAAAATCATCCATTTCAATACTAAAGCCTAAGGCTCTTAATTTATTTACTATTTCAATCATCTGAGCTGAATTAGATGTATAAGCTGATTCTGTAATTTCAAGATAAATATCTTTAGTACTTAAATTATTATCATTAATAATTTTTAATAATGTATCTATAAAATCAGGCTCATACATATCTATCCTTGACACATTTACAGATATAGGTACATAAAAACCTAAAGTCTCCTTCCACTCCTTTATCTTCTTTCCAACCTCGCTCCATACAAATCTATCTAATCTTTGAATAAGACCATTTTCTTCAAATAGTGGAATAAAACCAGCAGGAGAAATTAAACCTAAGGTAGGATGGAACCAACGAATTAATGCCTCCGCGCTAGATAGATAAGGCTTATCACCCTTTACATTAAATTTAGGCTGATAATATACTTCAAATTCATTATTTAATAATGATTTTTCAAAATCATAAATTAATTGTTCTTCATATAATTCCTTTTCACGCATCTTTTCATTATAATATTCAATATTTTTAGTCATAGATGTTTTTAATTTATCTGATGCTAACTTAGCTCTATCAAATCTAATAGTTACATCAATATTCTTATCAACATTTTCATATACGCCTATACGATATACTATATCTTTATTTCTCTTCCTTAATTCATCTAAGATAAATGAATAATCATCTTGATGCTTAAGGTATAGCATAAATGAATCCTTTTCCTTACGGCAGACCATTCCATTTAATCTTTTGGCAATTCCTTTTAATATACTAGCTGTAGTTTTTAATACTTCATCACTATAATGATTACCAAATCGATCATTAATTATATGGAAATGCCTAATATCTATAAATATAGCATCCATAATATCATCATAATATTTATCATATAATGAAGCATATTGATAAAAATATTCCTTATTATATAGTCTAGTTAGAAGATCTCTTTCAGTATAATTAATTATTCTTCTATCCTCATATAAAACTATAGTTCTTTTTATTCTAGCCTTAATAACAGTTTGTCTTGGATATGGTTTTGGAATAAAATCTGCCGCACCAAGGCTTAAGCTTTTTTCTTCAGATAGTTGATCTGATGTTATAACTATTACTGGAATATTAGATAGCTTAGAATCATCTCGAAGCCTTTCTAATAGCTCTAAGCCATCCATTTTAGGCATTATTAAATCAAGCAAAACTAAAGAAAGCTTATCTATATTTTCTTTAATAAGCTTTAAAGTCTCTAGTCCATCTTCTGCATAAATTATGTCATATTCGCTTTCTAAAATATTTCCTAATATTTCACGATTGACATATTCATCATCTGCGATTAGAATCAATCTTTTTTCATTACCAAAAATAAAATTGTGTTCATTCATAATAACACCTCTATTTGTAATATTAAGTTTGTAATTGCAAAAAATATATATATTATATTTTAACATATAATAAAAAGATTAGTAAAGTAGTATGAAATAGGGTAGAGGAAAGAAAATAATTCTTTGCCCCTCCCATTGCACCGTACGTACGGGTCTCGTATACGGCGCTACATTTATATTTATCACAAACTACTAAGATAGTAGGAAAGAGGATTGACCAGTCCCGGTCTATTCCTCTTTTTATTTGGCTTTGAAAGTATCTTTGGGTTTAAGATATACCCAACTGTTTTCATACCACTTTGCCTATACCAACCTAGTCTTGTATTGGCTACTGAATATATTTCTTCATCAGTGATACCACCATTATAGGCTTTATTTATCATTTGAAGATTTCTATATATTGTTCTAGGTTTCTTCCATTGTTTAACAATTATCGCTCTAACTTTATGTCTTAACCATTGACCAAATTCATCAATGAAACGTTTCATACTTCCAATACGGAAATAGTTTATCCATCCTCGAATTATTTGGTTTAGCTTGGTGAATGTAATTGCTAAAGGTTTTGATACAGCGTGCTTTCTTTTAAGTACTACTTTTATCTTTTCATAAAGCTTTGCTTTACGGTCATTTCCGGGTTTGCATTGCCATTTATCACTATTCTTCCAAAAAGTAAATCCTAAGAAATTACTATTTGAAGGTCTTGTGATTTTAGTCTTAGTTGCTGAAACCTTAAGAAATAACTTTCTTTCTAGCCACGAAGTAACTGATTTCATTACACGTTCAGCTGATACATCAGTTCTAACAAATATATTACAATCGTCGGCATATCTCACAAAGTGTAAGCCTCTTGACTCTAATTCTTTATCAAATTTATCTAAATAGATATTGGATAGTATTGGAGATAATGGGCCACCTTGTGGTACTCCAATGGTAGTTGATGAAACTAAGCCATTATCCATTACTCCTGCTTGTAAAAACTTACGTATCAAATGAAGCGTATGACTATCATTTACTTGCTCCCTAAGTATTGAGATTAATTTATCGTGATTTACTGTATCAAAATACTTTTCGATATCTAAATCGATTACCCATTCAAACCCTTGATTAAGATACTCTAACACCTTATTCATTGCCGTGTGACAGTCCCTACTTGGTCTAAAGCCATAAGAAAAATCACTAAATATATTTTCATATATTGGTACTAATCTTTGGGCTATTGCCTGTTGTATAACCCTATCAACCACAGTTGGTATTCCTAGAGGTCTTAATTTGCCATTGGATTTTGGAATATAAACTCTTCTTACGGGTTGAGGCTTATA
>CAMOUK010000026.1 GCA_946626535.1 uncultured Caryophanales bacterium | reverse complement strand
CAGCGCGTGAGGGAGTCAAAGTCCCTTGCCTTACCGCTTGGCTATATTCCTATCTTGCCTTTTATAACGGCAATATGTATTTTACTTGATTTGAACCAAAAAATCAAGTTTTTTATTTATTTTTTTATATATCATATAAATATGGCTATTAACTCATGCTAATAGCCATATTTTATTTGTTATAAAGTCTTCTTATATTCCTCAACTAATTTATCTGCCTTTGCAGCAAAAGTAGCTAAATCTTCCCATTTTTCTAATTTAGCACCGGCAGCCTTTGGATGTCCTCCACCGCTATATTCTTCTGCAAGCAAGTTAATAACAGGTCCTCTAGATCTAAGTCTAATTCTAATCTCATTTGGATATTCAATAAACAAAGCCCAAACTGGATGACCTTCAATAGTTGATATAGTTGAAACTTGTGCAGCAGCATCCTCATCTGATACTTTAAATTCATCAATAATATCTCTTGTAATCTTTAAATACGCAAAGCCATTTGGTGTAGTTTCAAAATGAGTTAAACACCAGCCTCTTAATTTTAATGTGTCTACTGTTTCAACTGATAAATTATTATCAACATAGCTTAAATCAACACCAGCATCAACAAGTGTTGCGGCAGCCATAAATGTTCTTGAATTAACTGAATCAAATTTAAATCTACCAGTATCTGTTGAAATACCAACATAAAGTGCTGTTGCTGCTTCTTTAGTTAAAACTAATTCATCCTTAAATTTTAAATAGAATTCAGTAATTATTTGAGCACAAGCAGGAGCTGTAGTATCAACATACATATAATCACCATAATCACATACTGGTAAATGGTGATCTATTTTAATTGAATATGCAGCCTTATCAAATCTTTGATCTGATAATCTTTCATTAGTTGCACAATCAACACAAATTGATAATGCACCTTCAAATTTAGATTCATCTTCTAAAATTGTTGGAGCGCCAACAAAAGAAACATATTCAGATGTTTCACCTGTAACAATTACTTCTTTTTCAGGGAAAGAAGCCTTTATAATATTAGCTAAACCATATTGTGAGCCAATACAATCTCCATCTGGACGCATATGTCCATGAATTATTATTCTGTTATATTCTTTAATCTTTTCTAAAATCTTTTCCATAAAATACCTCTACTTCCACTCTGAAGGACACTGTCTAACATTTATTTCTACTCCATCGAGTGTAACCTTTGACTTAAACCATTCAGAATCCTTTAGCTTAATTAAATTATTTGATGCCCATAAGCCTATTGCATCTCCATTACATGATACACAAACATTACCATTCATTGGCTTATAGCCAGATGTTGAAATATATTGCTTACCAATTTCTACACCAGTTTTATCCGTTTTGCCCTTAGAATTTGCTTGAGCTGTTTTAATAGTATAAGTTTCAAATATACTTGTTACATATACTCTATCAGTATATGGAGCAATTCTATCGATAAATGCTTGTGTAGGGAATTGATTAGCTGTAACACCTGTATATTCATCTGTACCGCAACAACAGCTTACAACGCAAATTGCAGGTTTAATTATCTTTAATAAACAAGTATTGCTTGATGTCTTAGAACCATGGTGACCAGCCTTGAATAAATCTACCTCTGGTAAAGTTGTTTCAGTTTTTTTTGCATCATAGTACCCTGATAGTTTTTCTTCCCCTTCAAGCTCTAAGTCGCCAGTTAATAAGAAATTATGATTCTTACCATCTTTTGTATAAGTAAATAAAGTAACTACTGATACATTATTCTCATCATCAGTGTCTATCCTATTATTTCCATCATTATCATAATAGTAATAATTATATAAAATTGTCATTTTAACATTAGCACTTAATTGATATACAGATTTAGCACCATTTTTATTTTTAAAACAATCTCCAGCTGTATAATGATGAGTTGCATATTGATCTCTTGCCTGTAGGTAACTTCCATAAGTTGCTGTAGTCTTAGTAGTACCACAAAAATAATCTCTAGCACTCTTCTTAGTTTCCTTAAAAGCTTGGAACTGTTCATATGTTTCAGATGTAAAATCAATAACAGTATCTACTTCATAATTTTGGAAATATTTAGGGAAAGCACTAATATGGTCAGCATCTCCGTGAGTTGCGATACAATATTCTAGCTTATTATCCTTACAATACTTATTAACATATGCACTAGTTGTTGTATAAGAGCCTGAAACAGCACCAGCATCAACTAAAACATCAGTATCTCCAGCCTTAATGTATACTGAATCACCCGCATCAGCATTACCAAGTGTCATAAAATGAATTTGGAAATCAGAATAGATAATATCTTCTACAATACCATCTTCAGTATGTGTTCCGCCTTGATTACCATTACCACCTTGGCCTCCACCACTACCAGTTCCACCAGTATTTGAAGAATTTGTACTCTTCTTAAATACTGTAGATGCTTTTATACTTTCTGGTAGGAATGAATCAAAGCTTTCAAAATAATATGCAACACCTAAGCCAACAATTAATAATAAAACAACTATTACAACATATAACCCAGGATGACTCTTTTTAATCTTTTTCAAATTCTTATTAACGCTACTTTTTCTCTTTGCCATAAAATCACCCTAATTCTTCTTTGATTTAATCAAAAAGCCTATTCCAATTGCAAGTACTGCAACAACAACTATCACAACTACAGTAGTTACAATAATACTCGTTTCTTTATCTAGTTCTTGAACTAATTCATCTAAAAACATGTCTATCACCTAACATCTATTAAATCACAAAAGACCACTATTTGCTAGTGGTCTTTTAATTTATAATAATTATTTAATTATTATTTTGTAACAGATAAGATTTGTGGATTTGCACCATTATACCAATATAAGAATGCAGTAACTGTAACCTTATCGCCAACCTTTAATGACTCAATTGTCTTATAACAATCAGTTGTTGAAGGTCTTAGATATCTTGATACACAGCATTCAACTGTAGTTGTACCATTAGATAATTTAATATAGATATCTGATCCTTGTTGTCCACCCTTATAAGTGAAAGGAACATTAGTTTCATCATAAGCAACAACTGTCATATCCTTTAAAACAACTAATTTGTTAATGTTATCAATTAGATTATCATCACCAAGCTTAGATGTAACATTTAAAGCTGTAGTAACATATGGTTTAGAATCAATTACAGTATATGTTGCTTCTGCACCAGCTGCAGAACCATCAATTTCAACTTCACCAGACCATTCAGTCTTAACACCAGTAATTTTAACCTTATTACCAATAGTTAACTTAGTATCATAATCAGCCTTTGAGCATTGTAGGTTATAAATGAAGTAAGCACCAGCACCATCATCTAGATAAATAGTTGCTTTACCAACGCCATTATCATCCCACCAAGCTTGTCTTTCTTGAACGAAGCCTTCAATTGTTACTTCAGCACCCTTTGCAGCTGCCATATATTGAGCATAAGTTAATACACCAGTTGACTTAGTTAATACATTTCCAGATTTTGTAATGTTTACAAGATGTGGATTTGCGCCATTATACCAATATAAGTATGTATCAACTGTAACAACATCACCTAATTCTAATGTTTCAACTGTGTCATATAATGTTGTGCCATCTGCTGTTAAATAAGATTCAACACAAACATCTAAATAATTCTTACCATCAAATAATTTAACATAAATATCCTTACCAGGGTTGCCGCCTTGATAATTGAATGCTTTACCATCTGCTTGAGGAACAACAACTAAATTAGAGAATTTAACTGCTTGGTTCTGATAATTAACAAGTGAATCAGTTCCAATTAAGCTTGTAACATCACGGAAGCTATAAGTCTTAGTTCCTTCAAGAACTTCATAAGTAGCTTCAGCACCTGCTGAGTCACCAGCTATTTCTACTTCTCCAGCCCATGCGCTCTTAATACCAGTAACTTTAATTTTTTGACCAGCAACTAGCTTAGTATCATAATCAGCTTTTGTACAAGGTAGGTTATAAACGAAATATCCACCAAAATTATCTTGTAGATAGAATGAAGCTTTACCTACACCGTTATCACTCCACCAAGATTGCTTAGCTTGGATATATGCAGTAACAGTTACTTCTGAATCCATTTCAGCGTCTAAATATTGAGCATATGGTGTCTTACCAGTCTTTGTAACATTTACTAGATGTGGATTAGCACCATTATACCAATATAGGTAAGTATCAATTGTAACAACATCGCCTAATTCTAATGCTTCAACTGCTTCATATAAATCAGATCCATCTGGTGTTAAATATGATTCAACACATGCATCTAGATAGTTTTCACCATCAGAGAATTTAACATAAATATCTTTACCAGGGTTGCCGCCTTGATAGTTATAAGCTTCTCCATCCTCTTGAGCAACAACAACTAAATCTTTAAATTTAACTGCTTGGTTTTGATAATCGATAAGTGAATCAGAACCAATTAAATCAGTTAAATCATAGAATGAATAAGTCTTAGTTCCTTCAAGAATCTTATAAGTAGCTTCAGCATCTGCTGAATCACCTGCAATTTCAACTTCTCCAGCCCAAGAACTCTTAATACCAGTTACTTCAATATTTTGACCAGCAACTAGCTTTTCATCATAATCAGCCTTTGTACAAGGAAGGTTATAAATAAAATAAGCACCATTATCATCTTGTAAATATAATGAAGCTTTACCTACGCCATTGTCATCCCACCAAGATTGTTTAGCTTGAATATAGCCTGAAATAGTAACTTTCTTGTTGTCTTCAGTCTTAACATATTGATCGTAAGTTAAAACGCTAGATTCGTCTACTTTTTTATTATTACAACTAGCTAACATTCCAACTGCTAAAACTGCTGCAACACCTGCAATAATTTTTTTCATTTTCTTTCTTTCCCTCTTTATTTTTTTATTTTTAAACTACTTGATAATTATAAAATAATAATCAATATTAGTCAATTTATATACTATATAGATTCTTAGTTTTTTTATACAATTCTTCTATTTTTTCCTTAGTAGTATATCTACCACTTGTAACTGCCTTAATTAAATAAGCTGAAGCAGCTCTAGATTTTGATGAACCATCAAAAACTGGGGTTACAAATGTATTTGAAATATTATCTAAAACAACCTTAGTAGCGGCTATTTTAACATCATATTCAAATTCGCTATTTAAGTAATTTTTATATTCTTGTGAACTAGTAGCTAAGGTAGTTACTGGAACATACCCTTCTGATTTAGCATATGATATTTGAATATCATTTGTAAGTAGGAATTGCATAAACAACCATGAAGCTAAATCCTTTTGAATATCTCCAGAATTAAATAAGCACATAGATGGTCCTTGAGATATCATCTTAACATTATCCTTGCTAACCTGGGGGATAATTGAAACACCAGTTTCAAATTGAACTACCTCCTCTGGCTTTATATCTAAATTAGGCGCTCCAGAGCCCATCCATGTAGCTCCTGCTGTAGAATCTACCGCAAATATACATAAGCCCTTATTCATCCAGTTTCCAGGGTATGATACTCTATCAAATATCTCATATAATTTATTATTTACCTTATCAGATAAAGATAATAACATTGAGGTATTTGAATCATTAAATAATAAGGCTTCTCCCTTATCATTTGTATAAGGATTATTATTTTGATAGCATAGCTCAATAAACATATTATCGCTTGATTTATAGATAAATGGATAGAATTCTGGTATGCCATCAGCTACTGATTTTTTATAAGCATAATCACATATTTCCCATATGTAATCCCAGGTAAATACCTCTGGGATTTCAAAACCATTTTCTACAAGATATGTCTTATTAAAGTATAAACATTCAGAAGATCTCATAAATGGCATTGTATATTGCTTACCATCAATTATTCCTTCTTCTAAAAACTTAGCTACCATATCACTTTTTTTAGGTCCATTAAATTTAACCTTTGTTCCACCTAGACCATAGCTTTCATCATTTATAAATTCATCTAGCTCATAGACTACATTAGCACCCTTCTTATAGGAAGCTACATAATCTGGATATGTAAAGCATATATTTGGAACTGTATTATTTGATAGAGCTGTAATAACATCAGCATTAATATCCTTATAATCGGTATATTGCTTAATATTTACCTTAATATTTGGATAAATCTTTTCAAAATCCTCTACAGCCTTCTCATATGTTTTTTGTTGATTTTTATCATTATCATTTTTAGCCCAAAATTTAATCTCATATTGTCTTGTCTCATCAAACTCCTCAGGCATTTTAAAGCTATTATCGACAATAACCTTTTCACCCTTTGGAACAAGTGTTCCATGGCATGATGTTAAAAACAATAGGAAGCTAAATATAAATAGTAATTTTTTCTTCATATTCTTATCCTTTCGTACCTGTTCTTTGAACACCAGCCATTATTTGCTTTCTAAAGACAATAAAGACTATTAATAGTGGTAACGACATTGAAAATGCTGCTGCCATCATTAAAGTAATACCAAAATCACCATATGTTGATTTTCTAATTGCCTGAATACCCATACTTACTAAATATAGATCAGGATCATCAGTTATAGCTCTTGGCCATACATATGAATTCCAGCATTCAATAAATTTCAAAATAACAATTGTGATAATTGTTGGTTTTGAAATAGGAAGCAATACCTTAGTCAAATAACCAAAATCGCTAGTTCCATCAACCTTAGCTGCATAATACATATCATCTGGTACCTGCATGAAGTTTTGCCTTAATAAATAGATATAAAATATCGATAATATTGAAGGTAAAATTAAACCAGCAAATGAATTATACATGTTGAAGGCTCCAACAGTAATATAGTTAGTAATTATTACTAATTCATTTGGTATCATCATCATAGCTAAGAAAATAGTAAATACTATATTCTTTCCATAAAAATCTAATCTAGCAAATGCGAAGGCCGCAAGTACTGTAACAACAAGCATTAAGACTGTGGTAGTTACAGAAAATACTACGGTATTTAGCATAAATCTACCTAAATCTCTTGTCCGTTCAGTTGTAGTCCAAACATCGACATAATTCTTAAATGTTAAATTAGTACTGAAAAGTGGATGAGTAAGCTCACTACCATATTCAGCTGCGTTTCTTAAAGATACAAATATCATCCAATAAAATGGAAATAGTACTATTAATGCCCAGATAGTTAATAATATATAGACAATAACCTGACCAATTATTTTAAGAGTCTTTTGTCTTCTTTTTAGGCTTTGTAATTTTAAATGAATTTTATTCTCAAGATTATTTTCCATAAGCCACCTCTAGTAATAAGTATGCTTCTTACTAACTAATAAATTAATAGCAGTAATAGTCATAATAATGATAAATAAAATCACAGCACCTGCCGCAGCATAAGATACATAACCTAGACCATCTACATAAAGCTTATCGTAAATATAGCCAACTATCGTATTCATTTCAGCGCCCTTTAAATCAGAACCGAAAATAGCTACCGCATTATTATATTCCTTAAAGGCTCCAATAAAGCCTGTAATAACTAAATATGAAATCATAGGTGAAATCATTGGAACTGTAATATGTCTAAATGTTGTCCATTTAGATGCATGATCTATCATTGCAGCATCATAATACTGCTTTCTAACTGATGTAATCGCACCAATTAAAACTAAAATCTTAAATGGCATAACATTCCATATTACATAGAAGCATAAAACAAACATCTTAGAGCCATAGCTTCCATCTATCCAATCTATAGGATTTACACCAAACCAGCCTAAGAAATTATTAATTAAGCCTACATTAGATCCACTCTTATTAAACATAATCATAAATACTAAGCCAACAGCTAACGTATTTGTAACATATGGTAGGAAAAATATTGTTTCAAATAATTTCCTAAGTGGCTTTATAGCATTTAAGCCTACTGCGATTAAAAGAGATATTATAGTTGATATAGGCACAGTTATAAATACGATAATAAAGGTATTTTTAACAGCTGTTAAAAATTCTGAATCCCAATAAAACTTACCTGCATCATCTAAAAATAGATGTTCAAAATTTTCAAAGCCTACACCAGTATATGTTTTTTCTACAAATGTATAGTTTTCTTCAAAGGCATAAACAAAAACATCCTCTAAAGGATAAAGCATAAAAATTATTAATAATATTAGTGCCGGAAGTAAATATAGCCATGCCTTCCAATTATTCTTCTTATCCATATATTCTTTCTTCAGTTTCCTTATCAAAAACAAATACCTTTTTAGGATTTATAATAAATTTAATTTCTTCTTCAAGCTTAGGAACAACATCATTATTATCAACTATCGCTCTAACTGGATTATTTAGAGCCTTTTCATTAGTTGAAATAATAGAAATGTCTCTTCCTAAAACCTCAATATTTAAAACCTTACATCTAAATGTTCCTGTACTTTCTGTATTAAAGCCTTCCGCTCTAATACCTACATAAACATTTTTATTATCACATTTAAAATCCATAATATAATCATCATTGATATAAAGCTTATTATCTAATACATAGCCCTCAAATACATTTATTTGTGGTGTTCCTAAGAATTTTGCAACAAATAAATTCTTTGGATCATCATAAATAACCTGTGGCTCATCATATTGCTGGATTTTACCATCCTTCATTACACATATTAAATCGCAGATAGACATTGCCTCTTCCTGATCATGAGTAACAAAGACTGTAGTTACATTTGTTTCCTTTTGAATTCTTTTTATTTCTTCTCTCATTTGAAGACGAAGCCTTGCATCTAGATTGCTTAAAGGTTCATCTAAAAGCAATACATCAGGTCTTTTAGCTAAGGCTCTTGCGATAGCGACACGCTGTTGCTGACCACCTGATAATTCCTTAGGTCTTCTATCTAATAGGTTTTCTATCTGACAAATCGATGCCATCTTACTAGCAATTAGATAAGCATCCTTTTTCTTATACTTTAAATTAAATAGTGGAAAAACTATATTTTCTAAAACTGTCATATGAGGATATAATGAATAATTTTGGAAAACTAAACCAACATTTCTATTATAAGCATTTAAAAATGTAACATCCTCATCATCAAATAAAATGGTTCCACAGCTAGGCTCCATCAATCCTGATAGCATGTTAAGCATAGTAGATTTTCCACAGCCAGATGGTCCTAAAAGTCCAATTAGCTTACCATCAGCTATTTCTAAATTTATATCATTAACCGCATAGATTTCTTTTATATTCTTTTTATCAATAAATACCTTACTTAAATTCTTAATACTTATCTTCATAATATAAATCCTCAAACATAATTATACTTTCTTTTGCTCGAGAAAAAAAGCAATATATCAGCAAGTAGCTTTAAGTTCATAATAACCATAATATTTTGTACCATCATCACCAATAAGCCGCTCATTTGTAGCACTAAAGTCTAATTCCTTTAAAGCTTCCTTTCTTGCATCTGCTCCATCAAATGCCTTTGTTACTATTCTATTTGTTTTAAATAGATAAAAGGATGAAGGAATTATCATTTTTAATATTTCTTTTATAACTTCTTTTTCTTCATAATCACTTCTTAAATCTAATCGTAATAATGAGCAATTATCAAAATAATCATTTGCCCTACGATTAAATTGTTCAATCGTGCCAACAATAGAGGCGTTTGATTTATCATATATTGACCAGCGAACAAAGTAGCCTTTCAAATATGAATATTTCCAAAAATCAAGTGCATGCTTTATTTGTTCTAAGGTAGTGTAGCAAAAATCATCTCCATGGCAATTATCAAAATTAAAGAAAGGCTGTGCTTTTTTATCAGAATAAACCTTTAATAAATCATCAATATCTCTACTACTAATATGCCTTATAATAAATCTATCATTTTCAAATACAGGAAATCTTGAATAAGGATTATTATCCTTTTGATTTCTTATTCTTTTTAATATATGAACACCTTTTTTTAATAAATCATCCTTATTATAAGAAATATTTTTAGCCTCTAAAATTCTTTCTATAGCGTGGGTAATATCTAAGCTATGATATGGCTCATATACTGAAATAGCTTCCTTTAATGGAATAACCTTATAGGCCTGTTTAGACGATATTTCATACGTATAGGAAAAACATCTATATAAATATCCTGCCCAATACATTGCATCAGCGTTATATTTTTTTGTGCCATATGTTGTTTTACCATATTGCTTATCTAATTCAATAAAAATATCATCTATTGTCTTACTATCATCTAAAAATGCTTCATTATCAAGCTCTAGAGCTATTTTAGAATTCATAAATCTACGGACAAATACCTCAGAGCTCATCTCTAAGCATTTCACAGATTTTTCAAACAATTCAGCTTGGATATCACAAAGCCTACGACATTCTCTATCCATATCTTTCATGATAAAATCTCCTCAATGTATTTTCCTTCTCTTTTATATTTAATTAATGCAGATTTTACCTTATTATCCGAATCATTTAAATCATATTCCTTCTGCTTCAAATAATAATCTCTTTCTAAAGCAGAAATATAGCATCTTTCTAAAATATTTAAACTAGATATTGCTCTTTCAGTTAAAAAGACATATTGGTTACCTAAGCTAGTAGCAGCTAAGCAATGCTTACATTGCTCATCTGTTATTTCACCATCTATAAATCTATCTATTATTCTAAACATTCTATTATCAGCTATAGGTGCACAGATATAATCAGAATTGTTAATTTTATTAATTATTCTTTTGATATATGGATGATTCTTATAATCATTTAAACGACCTCTAAAATATGCAACCGCAAGCATCCATTCCTGATCTACATTAAATCTTTGACATTTTAATTCATCATCTACAAATTCAATAATATAAATTGATGAATCCGAAAACTTAGAAACAAAGGATGTGGTTTGTTCAATTGATTCTCCGCAATAAAAGCCTCTACCAAAATCATTTGTTAATCTACCAACATCAGGTGATATCTTACCTTCAATTAAGGATTTAGAGCCATGAAATATAATTTTTGAATAAGGCTTTTCCTCCTTATAAAGCATTTCCTTTATTTCATTTAGCTTAATACCCTTTTTATAGGCAAAGCTATAAATCTTTTCTAATGTATCGTTAAAAGGATAATTCTCTTCATTTTCAATTCTAGTAATTGTCTTCTTATCTAGTCCAATTATACTAGCAATCTCTTCTTGAGATAACCCAAGCATTTCACGAATTAGTTTTAAATCTTCTGATATTCTATAATTCATAAAAAGAACTCTCCTTTCTCCTCATATATTATAGCATCAAACATTTTCAAAATCAACAACTTGTTGGTGGCACTTGTCCCCAACAAGTTTTATAACCAAATTAAAAAGCAATAATTGTAAAAACAACTATTGCTTATATTTTTACATCTTTATTGGATTAATTGATCCATCTGGATTTGGATGCTCATCCAAATATTTTCTTATTGCCTCTGGCTTACCAGATTTAGCACCTGGCTTACATTGGCTTAATGCTTCAGCTTTACCTTCAACAATCGCAGTAGCAAATCCTGCACAACCAGGAAAACCACAAGCACCGCAATTCGCATTTGGAAGCATAGCTGTAATATCTTCTATTCTTGTATCAACCTCAACATGAAATACCTTTGAAGCGATAGCTAGTCCTATACCAAAAATAATTCCAAGGACTGCTAATATCAAAGCTGCCCATAATACTGTCATTTATCTTCTTCCTCCGCTTTTTCTAATTCTTCCTTTAATTTTTCAACACTAAATTTATCCTTGATACTGCAGCCTTCAACATTACATGCTAAACAATTCTCACTACTTATTTTTATATCCTCACAGCCCTCAGGAACTGGAGTTTTTCTATTTACAATAAAAGTAATGAAGAATATAGCAACTAAGGCTACAACAATTAAGATACTAATAATTAAATATGGATTCATTAAATTAGACCATTAAGTCCTAAGAATGCCATAGCCATTAAGGCAGCTGTAATTAGAGCAATAGGAATTCCTCTAAATGCCTTTGGAGTATCTGACGAATCAAGTCTATATCTAATTGTTGAGAAAATAAAGATTACTAAAGCAAATCCTAAGCCAGTACCAATAGCATTAGCCATTGAATCAGCAAATGATAATGCCTGGTCAGTATTTCCTTGTGCTACACCAAGTACAGCACAGTTTGTTGTGATAAGTGGTAAATATACACCAAGAGCCTTATATAAAGATGGTGAATATTTCTTAATTACCATTTCAATTAATTGAACAAGAGATGCAATTACTAAAATATAAGTAATTGTATCCATAAATGGAATACCAGCTAATTGTAATAATTTATAAATTGGCCAGCAAATTGCGGCTGCGATAATTATTACAAATGTAACTGCCGCACCCATACCTAGGGCTGATGAGGCCTTTTTAGATACGCCTAAGAAAGGACAAATACCATAGAATCTAGATAAGGTTACATTATTAATTAGCATTGCGTTAAATATTGCAAGTAAAAATGCGATTATATAATTCATGCTGTAACCTCCTTATTTAATTCCTGGGCCTTCTTAGCTGCTAATTCTTGCGCTTTTTGGGCCTTTAAAGCCTCTAAACGGGCTTTTTCTTCTTTAAGCTTCCTGTCATCCTTTTTGTTCTTTTTCCAAGCTAAAAAGGCTAAAACTAAGCCTAGTGTTAAGAAACCACCAGCAGATTGAACAAATAGTGATATTGCATATTGGCTAGGGAAAATATGAAGGTAATATGCTTTTCCAATTGGGAAATATACACCAATTGATAATGCACCTGTACCTAATACTTCTCTAATTAATGCGATAACAGCAATTGCAACTGTAAAGCCTAAGCCAGAGCCAAGTGCGTCTATAAATGAGGCAAATACTCCATTTTTAGATGCGAAGCTTTCAGCTCTACCTAAAATTATACAGTTAACAACAATAAGTGAAATAAATACACCAAGACTCGAATATAAGTCTGGCATCAATGCTTGAGTAAGCATCTTAATAATTGTAACGAATGTCGCAATTATAACAATATAACAAGGTATCTTAACCTCTTGTGGTATTATTTTTCTAAATAAAGAAATTAATACGTTAGAGCCAATTAAAGTTAAAATAACTAAAATACCCATACCAATTGCTGATTCTACTGATTTAGTAGTAGCAAGTGTAGGACAGCAACCTAGTAGTGATACAAATACTGGATTTTCTGTGATTAAGCCAGCGATAAATGTCTTTTTTGCAGATACTTTTTGTTTTACATTTTCCATATCCCTGACCTACCTTTCATCCTCTAGTGCTTCTAACACTAAATCTCTAATTAATTTAGCACCATAAGTAGCACCACAAGAAACATCAATATTTTCTACCTCACCAACAGTTAAGCTACCGATAGTTACATCTGTAGAGCTATAAGCACCTACGTGAACTGCAGTATCCTTTGATGATGGATATGTAGTTTTAAAATATGAATATACTGTTGAAGCAAAGCTTTGAGTATTTTCTAATATTTCTACTTGATATAGCTCATCATCAACTATAGCTATCATAAGGCTAATTGAACCATAAGCATTCTTACCAGAAACATTATACAAATAGCCTAATTCGTTACTATCCTTATCATAAGCCTTAAGCTTTTTAATAATGTTTCCTTTAGCTTCTAGCTCTTCAGATTTTTCATCATCGTAGTTTTCAAATATTTCTTTAATAGTTGCAAGCTCTGTTTCTCTTGTATTTTGCTCAATTTTATTTTTTGTAGCAATATCAATTAAAGCGATTAATAATGCACAAACTAAACAGATTGAACCAAGGATTGAGGCTATTAATAAATTCTTCTTCATTAATAAGCACCTCCTTGATACATTACATTAGCAATTGTAATACCTAAAGCACATAATATTACAATTGCGATAATTAATACTTGTCTCCAAGTATAGTTATTTGACTTACCTCTCATTAAATAATCAAGGCAAGGAGCACACATATTAGCAATTAAAATTGAGAAGGCAACACCCTCTGGGTATGCACCCATAAGTCTGATAAATGCTGTTAGGATACCAGCGATTACACCAAACATAATTCTAGAAAATTTAGTAGTTCCTGATGTAACAGGATCTGTTACCATAAATACAGCACCAAATAATAAACCACCTGATAGCATTTGATACATAAACATTTCAAATACATTACCAGTCTTTGTAACAGCAAAGAATGTAATACATGCAGTTAGCATAATTACCGCAAAGCTTAATAAATAAGCTAAGGCAGCTCTTAAATCTGCACTTCTTCTAACAAATAGGTAAATAGCACCAACTAAAATACAAACAGCACAAACCTCACCCATACAGCCTGGGATATTGCCAATAAATAAATCCCAAAGTGAATAATTACCGCAAGCATTTAATGCTAAGCCTTGTGAAGTTTTTGTAAAGCCAAGTGGTGTTGCCCCAGCATAAGCATCAGAAATTTGATATGCATTTCCAAGTGAAGTACCGAAGCAAATACCAACAAATATTCTACCGGCAGCTGCTGGGTTGAATATATTTTTACCTAAGCCACCAAAAACCATCTTACCTATAAGCATTCCAAATAATGCACCAATAAATACTACGTAGCCATCTAAGCCAGCTGGTAATATTAATGCATAAATTAAAGCCGAAATAGTAGGGGCAGTTAAATTATTTATCGTATAGGTTGCTTTAACCTTATTAAAGCCTTCCTTAGTAAATAATTCTTTTATCTTCATATCTCGTGGCCATTTGATAATCATATTACAAATAAGCTCACAAGATATCATTGTCAAAAGTGAAATTAAAATAACATAAATTCCATTCCATCCATTATATATCATCGCAAATAATGTTACAGGCATTAAGGCAATGATAACATCTAGCATCATTCTTTTAACTGATACATTCTTTCTAATGTATGGAGCAGTTTGTAAAACAAGTTTCATAATTTTCCCCTCCTTACACCATTTTCTTTGCCTTACGGCAATAATCAGTTAAATGAATCTTAGAGGTACATGTATATGAGCACATACCGCATAATATACAAGCTCTAATATTTAATTTTGTCTTCAACGCTTCCTTGTCGTTGTTCTTTACAGCTTGCATAATTTGCACAGGCTGTAAGCCAGCTGGACAAGAATATACGCATGATGCACAATGAACGCATGGTTCTTCTTGATATGTTCTTTCCTGTAAAATAATACAAGATGTACAAGTCTTAGTAATAACGGCATCATCTCTAACTAGGTTTGCACCCATCATAGGTCCACCAAGTACTAAGAACTTATTTTTCTCCTCATCCTTATATCCACCAGCATCATCGATAATTTCTTTTAGTGATGTACCTATTCTTAATTTATAGTTTTGTGGATATTTAACACCATCACCAGTCAATGTAAAGTTTCTTTCAATAACTGGCATATTGTGCTTAACAGCCTTATATAATCCCCATACTGTTGAAACGTTTAATACTAAAACACCAAGCTTTGAAGGTAGGACACCACTTGGAACTCGAATTCCTAAGGCACTCTTAATTACCTCAATTTCCCAGCCCTGTGGATAGTAGTTACCTACACGCTTAACCTCAACATTTAAATCTGGAAATCTTAATTTAGCTGCAGTTAATACATCAAATAAATCTTTATATTTTTTCTTTATACAAATATAAGCCTTCTTAGCACCAATAGCCTGCATAGCATATTTGATACCTTGATAAATTCTATATGGTTCCTCCATAACTAATCTATGGTCAGCAGATAGATAAGGCTCACATTCAACCGCATTAATACAAATAGTATCAATTGGATCATTAGTTTGGAATTTAATATAGGTTGGAAATGAGCTTCCACCTAAGCCTACTAATGATTGTTCCTTTAATATTTTGATAAAATCTTCCTTTGTTAATGCAGCTATTTCTTCTTCAGTTCTATCCTTAACTGTATCTGCATAAACGTCTAATTTATCGTTTTTAATTTGGACAAAGTCTGTTAGTTTTCCACTTCTGTGGAATTTTTTAACCATTCCAACTACAGTACCTGAAACTGTAGAATGAATTGGTTGTTCGAAGAAAGGTCCTTTTCTTAAGCCAATAACTTGTCCAATCTTGACATAGTCCCCTTCTTTAACATAAAGTTCACCCTGCGAGCATCTTTGGTTTGTAACCGCAAAGTAAACATAATCGGGTTTATCATATCTTACAGTCGGCAAGCTTGATGTCAACTTCAAGATATCATCAATAACCCTTGTCTTGGCTATCATATTAGCACCACCCCTTTAACCTTCTAATATTTTTTTAGCCGCCAAGCCCTTAGATAAACGTAGGTCCATCGCATATTTCAAAATATACTTATATGCTTCTTCCTCCGTATATCCTTTATTCATAAGGAAAAGCTTAGCCCTTTTAATAAAGTGCTCCTCTTCTTCCTTCTTTTTCATGCTATCAATTTGATTATTAAGTTTATTGATAATATTATTTTCCTTAATGATTAAATCAATAATCTCATTTATCGCAAAGACTGCGCTGTCTTTCATAGCGTAAAATGTCGAATTATTATAATCAACAAAATCATTAGTCATTGAAAAATAAATTACTACAATCTTTTTTGAACCAATCAATTGATTCAAAACCTGATAATTATTACCTACATATGATTTATGTATGATACAAATATCAGGATTAAAATTACAGCAGTAGCTGTAAAGTAAATCATTTTCTATATTTGGAACAATAATTTGATATTTATTCTTATCCAAAATAGAATTTAGATTTCTAATAAATATATTATCCTTCGATAAAATAAATAGCTTTAACATAATAACACCCCTTTGTGTTAAATTTTAAAAAGCTAGTCCTTTAAATATGGATGCTTCTCCATTAATTTAATAACTTCTTTTTTAATTTCTTCTAATTTATTTTCATCATCTGCGTTTCTTAGTGCATCATTGATAAATTTAGCAACTAAAACCATGTCTTCTTCCTTGAAGCCTCTTGATGTTATAGCTGCAGTACCTAATCTTACGCCAGAAGTGATTGTTGGCTTTAATGTATCATGTGGAATTGCATTTTTATTACATGTAATATTTACTGAATGTAAAATTGACTCAGCCTTCTTACCTGTAACTCCAACACTACCATATATATCAACTAATATTAAGTGATTATCAGTTCCGCCAGAAACTAGCTTAAAGCCATATTTAATTAATTCATCAGCTAGCTTCTTACAGTTTTTAATAATTTGAGCTGCATAATCCTTAAATGAAGGATCTAAAGCCTCCTTAAAAGCTACAGCCTTACCTGCAATAACATGCATTAAAGGTCCACCCTGTAAGCCTGGGAATACTGAAGAATTAATCTTTTTAGCTAATTCCTCATCATTAGTTAAAATCATACCACCTCTTGGGCCTCTTAAGGTCTTATGAGTAGTTGTTGTAACTATATCTGCATATTCTAGTGGATTTGGATGTAGACCTGCCGCTACAAGACCTGCGATATGAGCCATATCAACCATTAGATAAGCTCCAACTAAATCAGCGATTTCTCTAAATTTCTTAAAATCGATGATTCTAGGATATGCTGAAGCACCAGCAACAATTACCTTAGGCTGGAATTCTAAGGCCTTCTTCTTTACATCCTCATAATCTATATAACCATTTTCATCTAATCCATATGAGCAAGAATTATAAATCTTACCACTGAAGTTTCTATCGTAGCCATGTGTTAAATGTCCACCAGCATCTAGTGACATACCTAATATCTTATCTCCTGGAGCTAAGATTGCATTATAGGCTGCCATATTAGCTTGAGCACCAGAATGAGGCTGAACATTAGCGAATTTTGCACCAAAAAGCTCCTTTGCTCTATCGATTGCAAGCTGTTCAACAACATCTACATACTCACAGCCTCCATAATATCTTTTTCCAGGATAGCCTTCAGCATATTTGTTAGTAAGTATTGATCCTTGTGCCTCTAAAACTGCTTTAGAAACAAAATTTTCAGATGCTATTAGCTCAATGTGATTAGATTGTCTAATGTATTCATTTTCAATTGCACTAAATAATTCTAAGTCTTTTGTCTTTA
The DNA here is from genome assembly GCA_946626535.1 of uncultured Caryophanales bacterium. The sequence continues at coordinate 222 of CAMOUK010000026.1, read as the reverse complement.
AATCCATTTTTAATCTCCCAACTTTCTCCCATATGTCCTATTATATCACAAAAAACAATATAGAAAACGCTTTTTTGAAATTATTTATTATTAAAATAATAAAAAATAAAGGAGGACAAATGTCCTCCTAAATATTTATTATTCAACCCAAGAAATGATTGCCATAGGTGCTGCGTCTCCTCTACGGAAACCAGTTTTAATTACACGAGTGTAACCACCATT
>CAMOUK010000025.1 GCA_946626535.1 uncultured Caryophanales bacterium | reverse complement strand
GACCGCTAGTAACTAAATTTGATGAAACCTCTGCTTCCCAGTTTCTCATCCATTCGCCATCGCCCCAGCCGTATGAGCCAAATAAAGCAACCTTTTTGTCGCCAATACTTGCCATTACTTCCTCGTAGAATGGTTTAAATTCAGTATCTTCTAATTCTTCAGCACCCATTGCAGGACAGCCGAAAACAATTAAATCATTTTCTAATACATCAGCAGGTGTAGTAGCATTTACATTTAATGCATCACAGCCTAAATCAGCAGCAATTTTATTTGCTATCTCCTCTGTATTACCTGTTCCACTCCAATAAACTACAATTTTTTTCATTCTAATTCTCCTCTTATCTCATAAAATTTTCTATAGGAAAGCCTTTATTGATCATTCTTATTACCGCATTTTTGCATCTAGTATATTTATTAAATAACTCGATTTTTGCGTTGACATTAGAATATACTTTCCAATATCCAACATATAAGCATTTTTTACCATCTATATATGATTTAATATCAGATAGATCGTAGCCTAAAAATACTCCAATTTCATGTGGGAAGGAATCTTCATTAATTCTTTCCTTTAATGAGGCAAGCATAGTTTCAACACTTGTTGTGTCATAGCCGTTCTTATCTAAAAATGATTTATTATCATCTTCAAATAAGCTTCTTGCTAATACATTTTTTCTATATATAAGTATTAGCGCCTTAGTACCGTCATTCTTTAAAACATAAAAACAAAGATTAGGATACTTTCTATTTAGCTCTTCTATTTCATCATATAATTCAGCTGTAATCTTTATATTGATAAGATTAGATGCCTTTATGCCGCATATTGCAGGTGATGAATGTATAGCTAAGCACGTTTGTAATAAGATACTCATAAAAACCACTCCATATAAGTTAGTTCTAACTAACTATACAATATATTATCACTAATTAGAGTTAGTGTCAACTAACTATTGTTAAAAATAAAAAAAGAAGCAATCGTTTAACGGATTGCTTCCTCCAAAAGAAAGGGGGGAATGAAATAATTAGTTTGTTTATTCTATAAATCTATAGATTTTTCATTAGAAATAATAATGTTATTGTCATTATTAATTTCTTCTACAATAGTATTATCTTTTATATCATTTTCATTTAAGAATTGTTTACGAACAACTGGTATTAATTCCTTTAGATTATTTTTAATTTCTTTTTCTACAGTATCTTTATCTTCCATATCATTTATTGTCTTAATAACTGATGATACAAGCTTTAATCTAGACTTTGAGGTATCATCTAGCTTACTAAATGATATACCTCTTTCAGTCTTATGATCAAAATAATCTTCAGCTGTTTGTTTAAGTAATTCTTTATTTAAATAATTACTAGATTCTGGATCATTAAATTCCTTAAAGGCTTGAATAAATGCTTTATATTCAGGTGATGTCCTATTAAATGCTCTTTCAAAAAAACCACCTCTATTGGCATATTTAATCTCTTCAAAATTAAATGTCTTTTCATCATAATTTTTAGAAAAGAAATTCTGCCAAACATTTAAGAATGCTGTTTCATGAGCGTTATTTATCATCATTATTTCTTCTATTTCTTCTGGCTGTCTTTCTCTAACACAAATATTGCCATCATTCTTTAAACTTTTAATACCATCATCTAAATTAATCTCAACATCATTATTAGTTTTAGGATTATGCTTTAGTGCCTGATATTTAACTGCGATACCAGGCTCTAGTCTATAACCATAATCAGTTATAGTCTTAAAGGTATTTTTAATTTTATCTACACCACTAGGATCTAGAGCTTCTGAAAAGCTAGATCTAAGAGGTGATTCCTTATCCATATATATAGGATGAGCATCAACTATTATCGCAGCCTGTTCTTGCGTAAGCTTAGGGAATATAAAGGCTCCACAACCCATGTCTGTTTTGGCAACAATCATTGGGTAAGCAAAAGACTCTACTATTCTTATCATACCAGCAGATGCTTCCTTTAAAAGAGGATTAATCTTTGCATTTTGGTCGCTCATTGATGGGTTAAACACGAAAGCGTCATCGCATAATTCTTGATTATTATAATAAAATTCAACTAGCTTTTGCTTATCATCAATGATATTAAGAATCATCTTTGGATTAAACTCTAATACCCTTTTATATCTTTGATAAAATATCTTTTCTGGATTTTTTCGATATTCATCTAAATACTTCTTATTATATTCTTTAGCCATATCAGTATTTTCGGTCTTTAATCCACTCCAAATAGTTCTTGGAAGAATTTTCTTTTTGTCTGGAATTGGATTATTCTTTATATATTCTCTATATATATCCTTTTGTTTTTGAGCTCTTTCATTTAATGAATTAACAAGCTTATAATATCTAACTTGCTTTTCATCTTCTAATATAGCTTCTAAATCATTATTATATTTTATTTTAAATTCATCAGGTAAATAAACATTTAATTCATCAACAAGTGCTTTATGCTTATTTATGATGTTATTTTTTTCAGCTTTAGTTAATGGCATATATTTATCCTCCTTATAATTTAAAAAAGTCATAATTACCCATTTAAGTAATTCTATTTTACTACTTTCCTTGCCACAAACCTGCCACAAAAACATTTTATTATAAAAATTCATTAATTTATTTATCATTTTTTTTCATGTTGCACATTTGTGGCAACCTATATTGTATAATAAGGCTAACATTGAAAGCCAAGAATATAAAAAGGAAGGAATACATTATGACTAAACAAGAAATTAATGAATTTTATAACTGTAGTACCCAAGATTTTGTAAAAAGATTTAAAGCTAAAAATTATACAGATTTAAATGAAGCTTTAAAGGATTCAATGAAATATATAGCTAGATTCAATCTAGACCCTAGGTACACTAAATGTCAAATCAACGACCTATTAGATACAGCTAAAAATGAAATAGTAAAATTAATAGTTAAAAACAATATTGAACTTGATGATACAGATGAAATGGTTAAGGCTTTTATAGCTAGTCCAGTTTTAACTACTTCACACTATTTAGAAAAAAACACTGATATCTATGATGAGATTGAAGACATTCCACAAAGTGATATGAATTATATTTCATTTTTAAGACGTAATGGTGCTGCCCTTGCTAATAGTTTAAAGGGGCCACAATATGTGGTTGATTATCGTAAATTAGAAGAAAAGCGTAGAAATGCTATTTCTATTCAAGCTACTTTAGAAGCCCAATTGCTAGATGGTGATGATTCTATTAAAAATGAATTCAAAAGACAAAAGCCAAACATTTTTGAAACCATATTAGGTAGAACGTCAAGACAGTATAAGGAATTTAAGCTTGTTCTTAATAAGCATTTTAGAAATCCAGATTCTCCTCTTTATGGAGATGAAGGCTATTTAAAACAAACAGCGATGAACTATCTAAAGCATAAATTCCCTAATCTTGAAGATGGAAAGCTTCCAACAGAAGCTGAAATAAGCACTTTAAGCGGTAAGGGAAAGGCTAGAGCTAGCTTATGCTTAAAGGTTATTAACGCTTTAAATGAAAAGGAAGCCCTTAAAGAAAAAACAGATGCAATTCAAGCAAGTCTAAAGAATTATGAACTACCTTGGAAAAAAGATGAGCCTAAAGTAAAAACATTACTTGAAGAACAGCTTGAAAAGGATGAAGAAAAGGCAAATGCACCTCTTATTGAAGAATCTAAAAAGAACCTAAAAGATATAGAGGTTGAAGACTATGATCCTAAATATAATCAATTAGATGTGCATGATGCTCAAGATATCTTTAAATAATATTAAATAAGCAGCCAGATGGCTGCTTTTATTATGGACAAGCAATAAAAAAACAAGCAATTTTGCTTGTTTATTTTTTATTATCTAGATTAATATCATCCTTTAAATCATTTGGATCGATATCTAATATAGCCTCATTAAGCTTATCATTTTCAATCTCACTATCTTTCTTTAAATCATTATAGAAATTATTATTTTCCCAATACTTATCATGAGCCTCAGGTAAATCTAATTCCTTATAAGTGAATTTTTTAGGATCTAATCTATCTTCTATTGCCTCTTTTGCACTGTTAATAGCATCTATTACAGATAAGCATAGATTCACTCTTCTTTTTGCTGTAGAATCAAGAGCTTCAATTTCACTATCATCATAGCCATGAATAAACGGATCATAATTTGTAAGCTTATGACTCAAATAGCTTTGGGCAAGTACCTTTAAACCATCTAAATCACCATTTAAAGCTCCATCTTTTCTAATTTTATCTAAAGCATTAGCAAATTCTTTATATTCATTTGATGTCGTTTTAAAGAATCTTTCAAAAAAACCACCCTTATTTTCCTCTAATATTTCATCGATATTTTTATTATCTACTAAAACATTAAAGTAATTCATAAACCAATCTTTTTTATATTCCTGATGACTCTTCCATAGATTTTCTTTATTTAATGATGCATTATTTAAATTATCTTCTTCATTTAATACATTTTCTTTACATTCATTTATTCTATTTAATAATTCTTCATTGCTAATATCGCCTTCAAATAGCATATTTTTAAGTGAAGAATTATAACTATTAATATCATTAAGATAGCCTATATAACCACTAATTGGATTATCTAAAAAAGCTTTAATGAATCTTGAAGATGCATCAGTAGCAAGCTCTAGGTCATCATCTATAGCAATTTCTGTTAATTTTTCTTTAACATCAAATAAGAATTTACCTAAAGTTGGATATGCTTGATCATAACTTTGATTATCTATTATCAAATCATTTCTAGTCTTATAATATGAATTAAGTATTCTTATTACATCCTCTGCAATATCTTCAGCTGCAAATTTACCTTTACCTTCTAGCTGATTTAATAAATCATTTGTTAAGGCATTACCTTCTATTTCAGCATCTAAGATAAACACTTCCTTATCAACATCATTAATAAATTGATTTTTTTCATTATCTGAATTAAATTTAAAGATATTATTATATCTATTAACAAATTCCTTGGCAGGATTATTAATAAATTTTTGAATTAATTGATATTCAAAATCTGTTTTTTTATTGACTAATCCAATATATTCATCCTTATCCATGAGAGTCTTTGCCTCCTTTTGGAAGGCTATAATTAATTCCTTTGGAACTTCATTAGGATCGTTATCATTTTCTATAATATTTTGATAATGAATTTCAATAACATCCTTTACCGCCTTATCCATATTGGCAAACTGAATATATTCCTCATTTTCCATATCAAAAAATGATAAATCAGGCTCTTTTGTTTTGTTTAACTCAGTTATTATATCATTTAAATCTTCATTCTTTAATGAACCTTCAATGCTATTTAATCTAGCTTCTAAATCGTCTAAATTATCTATTGATAAATCATTTTTATAATAGGTATCGATTCTATTAAATAAGTTTTTAATTCTACTTAAAGACAGGCTTCTTATAAGCAATGATTTTAGATCGTTAGAGTTTTGGCTATTATTTAATTTTTCAATGTCATTTTTTATTTGATCATATAATTTCATAATACAACTAACCTCCTACTTTCTAAATTTTTAAAGTATTTTATTTAGATGCTAATCTCATCATTTTCAATATTATTGTTATTATTTGGAGTTTGGCCATCTATATAGTTATCACTGCTAAATGAAAATTCCACTTCATCTTTTAAATTTTCAATGCTTGTTTTTTGAATAACATTTTCTTCAACCATATCAGTAATATCAGCTTCAATCTTTGGGCTATAATTAGTAGCTTTACTATATTCGTCAGTTATTTTATGTTCCTTACGAATTGCCTCAAGAATACTATTACATAAAATTACACGAGTTTTCTGTGTCCCAGATAGCTGGCTTACAAGATGGCTATCAGGAAGTGGATATCCATTATCCCAGTTTGGATAGATATGCTTCAAATAATTATTTGCCGCTCTTTCTAAAGTGTCTATTCTACCATATAGAGGGCTCTTAGAGTCATTAAAGCCTTTATAGGCAACAAGTAGGTTTTTACCTTCCATGGAGCTTGTATTAAACATTCTTGAAAAGAAGGTTGGTCTTGTGCTTTTAACCGCAGCATTTAAGGCTTTAACACTACTAAATTTAGCTTCTAAACGGGCATTTATGTGTAAGAAATATCTATCCTTTAATCTTAAATTTAGATATAAGCCACCACCCTTTATAGCATTTGTGTTACGCTCAATATTATCATACTTATTTTTTTCAAATGCAGTAAGATCTTTTTGAGGTGCCTCTTCTAATCTGTCTTCTCCATACTTTTTTAGAAATAAAGCTGGTGAAGCCATAAATTTATTTACTTTTTTATTATTTAAAACATTACCATATGGCGTAAGATCTATTTCTCTTGATTCATCCTCTGGAAAAGCTTCTTTAGCTAATATAGCTAATTCATTTTTTCTTACCAATTCTTCATATTCGACTATAGCATCAGCAATTTTCATTCTTGCGATATTAATCGCTTCGCTAATTGAATATTCTTTATCATCTTCATAGCATAAAATATATTCTGATGCGAAGGCAAGCTTATCATCGATATTTTTTATTTCATCTATCCTTTTTGAAAAATCAGCCATTGATATATATTTTAAATTATTTAATTCTTGTTTCATTTTTTTAGTCATTTTCATTTTCTCCAGCGCGAATTATTTGTTTTGAGCCATAAATTCATTAATGTCTAGATTAGGTGAATCATCATCAATTTCTTCAATTTCTAATTTTTGGTCTTGATTATTAGCTATTGGTTGTTTAGCTATAACTTCTACATTATCGTTTGATTCAAAAATTTGCTGCTTCGCAATTTCATTTTCAGGAGCTCTAACTGAAGAAGAAAATTCATCCTTAATCTCTTGCATAATTTCATTATGCTTTTTTTCCATTTCTAGTATTGAATCAGCTAAATCTTTTCTTTTTTTAGGTGTTCCACTATATTGCTTATTTACACCATAGCCTTGAGCTTCTTTATGAGCTATATAGGCTTTAGCTTTAGCTTTTAGATTGTCATAATCTAAATAATTTTTTGATTTTGGATCATTAAATTCTCTTAAGGCTAAGATCATTTCTTTATATTGATTTGAGGTAGTTCCTCTAAATCTTTCAAAAAATCCGCCACGATGCTCAAATTCAATATCATCAATATCGTATTCATCTTTTCCTATAGATGATGCAAATTTATCCTTCCAAATTTCTACATATCTATCTTTAGCTTCTTTTGTTATACATTCAACACCTATTCTTGAGACTGTATTAAAATACTTTTTTAATTCAATTCTGCCAGCCGTTGCGAATGTAAATTTATCCATATCTATTATTTCTTTTTCATTATTATCATTTATTTTATAGGCGACTAGCTTCGTCATAAATTTATCGCCATTTTCGAAAATATCTCTATCTTTTTTACTTGTTCTAATCTTTCTAAACATTTCATGAAGATACTTTTTTGGTGGGAAGGTATTTTTAGGATCTGCTTGAGTTTTAATATATTCTAAAATATCTGGATTAAAATCCTTCTCATTTAAATTTTCCTTTATTAAAATTCCAGCCTGTTTAGCATCAAGCTCAGGAAAAGCAACTACATTAGCCTCAAATTTTTTAGTTAAATTTTTAGGATATGCGGCAAGCTTAATTAATGATTCCATGCTAGGTAGAGCGTCTTTTAATTCCTCTGAAATTCCATCATCATTTTTAATAATTTCTATAATTTTTGATGCATTTTCTACAGTAGAAAAATTAAGCTTATAGAATTTAGCATTATCTAAAGGATCGTCATCAAGCCGATATAAATCCTTTGATTTAATATCTAATACCTTTCTAATTTCTTCATATAAGTATTTATTAGGATTCTTTATATAATCTTTAAATAATTCTTCATTATATTCATTTGCTTCTAAAGAATCACTTGTTAAAAATAAAGATGAAATAACATTAGGCTTTTTAAGCTGATAATTATTCTTCTGTTCTAATGAAGTTAAAATAGCATCTTGAGCTTTTCTTCTAGCCTTCATCTCTTCAGCAATGCCAATTACTACCTGATTAATCCTATTGTTAAACTTTGTATCGATATTATCAGAATAAACCTTTTTATCTAAAGGAAGATATTTATTAATAGTATCGATATATTTCTTATGTAATTCTTTTTGTTCTTCAAGTTCAAAGGCAACGTATTCTTGCATAAAGAACCTCCTAAAAATAACCTAATCGTTTTTTCTAGTAATATGATAACATATCGTGTGCAACATACTTGCAACAAAAAGGGCTAGTTTATTTTATTTTTTTATTTTTTTAAATTAAAAATAGGTACACAAATTTAATGTGTACCTACTAGAATAATTATGGTTCTATTTCTTTATTATCGCTAATAACATTTGATGTTGTATCAATGATATTTTCATTAATATTTTCTTTACTAACATCCTTATTAAGCTCATTATGGAAATTATCATCAACAATATTATTATCTATTATATTATTGTTTTGATGTTCTATATTAGGATTTGATTTTTCCATTTCATTTACAGCCAAAATAACTGCTCTACAGAATTCTACTCTTCTTTTTTCATTAGGCTTTAGATTTTCAAATTCTACACCTTCAGGTAATTTATGTTCAATGTATCTTTGGGCAAAATATTTAGAGCTCTTAAAATCTCCATATGTTGGGCTTGCAGGATTATTTGCAGCCTCAAATGCTTCCTTCAAATCTACATATTGTCTTGATGTAGTTTGACCAAGCCATTCTAGCCAGCCTCCAGCATTATCCTTTAGAATTTGATTAATATTTTTACCTCTATTACCTTCATAGGTGTTAAATTTATTAAATGCATTTCTAAAGGCTTCAGCCTTTGGTGCACCATTTATCCTATCATTTTCTTGCTTATAATCTTCTTTTAAAGAATTGATATCATCTCTATCTAAATCTAATTCACTCTTATACTTTTTAACAAAAGCACCTACAGGATCCTTTAAGAAATTTACTATTTCTTTTCTTTCATTCTTACTATAAGCATAAATGTCTTTATTATTCATAGTTAAGAAATCATCATAATACTTTTTTCCTGCAACAAGTACAGCTATATTATCAACGTAAGCTCTTAAAGCACCTTTACCTACTTGAACATATTCATCTGGATTACTCATCATTACGTTTCTTTCAATTAAATAATCTTTAAATGTTTCAAGTACTTTATTTTTCTCTGCTAAACTACTATTATTTTGCATTTCAGTAGTTATAACATTTTTATATGAATATGAAGGACCCATATTCATGTTCTCATCATAATTATTATTAGATAGCTCATATAATTTATCTGTCTTATCAGCCATGGCAAAAATGTTTTTGATACTATCATAATCTGGATATTCACCATTTAACCACATTTTATTAGCTCCACGGTCAAATTGTCTATAATAATTAGTTCCGATATTATTATTTATAGTTTTAGCAATGGTATTATCATTAAAGTCTTCAGCTGAGTTTAAAAATTCTAAAGATCTACTTTCATATGTGATATTTCTCATGTATTCTGAACCAACAGCATCGTCCATAATTAAAGCATGAGCAAGTCTCTTACCTAATGTATTTTCTTGAGCTCTTGGTAGATATACCTGATCAAATAATGATTTTGAGTAATTATTAGCTCCTTTTAGGAATGATTCAACCGGTTTATCAAGATATTCTTCTAAAGATATACCAGCCTTCTGTGCCGCTCCTTTAACCTGACAGAAGCCACTTAAGATTACACCCCAAGCAGAATTCTCATTATCCCATTTAAGTGGTAAATTTGGCCTAAATGTCTTAATATTTTCTGGAACAAATGATGATTCTCTACCAGTATATAAATTAGCATTTAAGCTTATCTTTTCCAAATCAAATGAACGTTCTATTCTATGGAATAATGTATCATATCTAGTTTCAATTGATGATAATTCACTTGTCTTTAAAAATATATCTTCAATTATTTGTTTTTTATCATCATCATTATTCTTTTCTTGATATGTACCAATTAAATTACTAATTTCTTGAGACTTTTTATAATAATCATAAAAGCCATATACCTTAGCCCCTTGTTCACCACTTATAAATTCAGAAGGTATTCCAAGTTCAGTGATAAATTTATCTAAATCTAATAGTTTTTCCTTAAATTCAGGTGTAATCCTATTATTAGGATTATTTATAGCAAAACTCTTAGTTAATTTAACATCATCGTTGGTTTTACATTCCATATCGATATAGTTATTATCACTTTGAAGACTTACTAGTTTATCAGGATCAAGTCCTTTTTCAATTGCGTATTCTTCAATATTATTTTTAGCTAAATAGACTCTACTGATACTTACATCATCAATAACTTTATCATATTGACCCCGATGCTTCTTTTCTACAAGCATCTTATTAGCATAATCTAAGTTAGCCTTTAGTCTTTCTTTATCTTCTTGATCTTGATATAAGGTATCAATATCTTTTTTTATGTTATTGATATATGGTTCCATAGGATTAGTTAAAACAGGTGGCTTTACGCATGCATCCTTATCATATGCATCAATTATCGTATCTATATTATTCTTACCAAGCTTTTCTTCTAGCCTATCGAATACCGTCTCATAATCACTAATTTCACCCGTATAATGATCTGGATATAATTTTTTTATATTTGGTATAGATGTCTCAAAATCATCCTTAAAAGGTCCTTTTTTAGCAAATAGTTCATCATTTTCTTTTAAGAAAGCTTTAAATTCTTCTCTTGAGCCAAATAGCTTTGGAGCCTTTAGATTAATTATATCTATTAAACCATTTACTTTTAAAAGGTTATTATTATCTGAAACAACATTAGGGAAAGTCTTGGCTTTAATTAAATTTGCTTTTTCAAGGGTCGCATGCTTTTCAATTTCTTCAATTTCTTTTTTAATTAAATTAAATAGTCTACCCATAAATACCTCCTATTATAACTAATAGTGAATAAAGATTTTAATTTTCTTTTTTAAGCTGAATTTCAGAAATAGATTCATCAAGTCTTGATTCATCCATATCAACATCTTTATTTGCCTGTTTTTGAATAATATTATTGTTATCAACCTCAGGAGCGATAATATTATTTTCTAGATTATCATTTAAATCCTTCATTAATTTTTTTTGGAATAATTCTTGATTAATAGCATCAGCATGATCAATTTCGTTACGAAGTTCTTCATCAGATGCACAACCCTTCACGATAGTCTCATAAACCTCTTGATTCTTATACTCCATATCAACAGATTTTAAAATTGCAACGCATAGAACTGTTCTTGACTTTTCTGTTTGATCAAGTTTATCTAAGGCATTTTGATCAGGATAAGGTTTACCTGGCTTCCAGTTTGGTAGCTTATGCATTAGGTATTCATTTGCTGCCTTACTTAATGATTTAAGGTCTCCATATAATACATGGTTTGGATTATTAAATGCAGTATATACCTTATCTAGGTTAGTTGCTGCAATAGATGATGTTGAAAACATCTTTGAGAAGAAACCAGGTTTAGTATCTCTATAAGCCTTTTCAAGTGCTGCCTTACCACCAAACATAGCCTCTAATCTATTTTTAACATGTAGATTACTACGTGCCTGTGGATTTAATATTCCAGCATCAACATTAAAAACCTTATTATAGAACTTCATACTATTTTCCCTTAAAAGTGCTTCTTCTGGAATATCTATATTTTCATCGCTAAGTTCATTATATTTTTTAAAAGCATAATTTCTTAAATATTCAACAGGATGTCCCATGAATAGCTCTAAATCCATATCATCTTTTCTAGATGCAAATGGATTAACATGATAAAACTTCTTTTCTATATCAGCATCAGGAGCTTTAGAAGAAACAATTGATATTTCATCTTCCATTTCGTCTTCTTCCTCAGGATCTTCATGATTTGTTTGGCCAGCTTGTAGCCTTAGCTCATAAGCTGCATCAGCAATTTTCATTCTAGCAATATTAATTGCCTCTTCAATTGAGCAATCAGGCTCACCATTTGTACCATGTAATATAAGATATTGTCTAGCAAATTTTAGCTTATCATCTATATTTTCAATTTTATCAATTCTTTTTGAAAAATCAGCCATTGATATATATTTAATTCCATTTATTTCCGCTTGAGTTAATCTTTTAGTAGTTGTTTTTGGCATAATTAGTATCCTCCTTATGTTTTACTGGGTATATCATAACATATCAGGTGCAACAAAACTGCAACATATATATTACAAAATGCCTCCAAAAGGAGGCATATTTATTTTATTTTGCTTGAAGATTATTTTCTTCAATTTCAAGATTAACATCACTACTTAAGTCAACCATTTCTTGCATTTCTTCTTGTTCCTTATTTAAAGCCTTATTAATGTCTTCTTGGAAATTATTTTTAAATATAGCTGATGTTGGATCTTCATAAGCAAATTTATTTTCTTCTTCGTCAAAATCAAAGATCTTTTTATCATATTTATCCATCTTATATTCGAAATATTCCTTTGGTATAGCGCCATGATGATAATCACTTAATAATTGTTCCTTACAATTTACGATTGTTGAGTCGATATAATTCTTATAAACCTCATATTTTTCCTTTTGCGCTGGAGATTTATCTAAATCAACACCATTACTTGCTAAAATCATCTTTTTATTAGTTTCTGTAAGAATATTATTAATTTGTTTTTCTCTTTCTAAGATATTAGCATTAATTCTAATTTGACCATTTTCATTTGTATATGCTTTAGCATAATGCTGATACTTACCTAAACGATATGTTGAATTAAACTCTTCTACATATTTTTCATCAGCTTCTTTTTTATTATTAGCTTCTATTACTTCATTTCCAAGCTGTCTTACATTACCAATAAATTCATTAAGTTTAAGTACTATATTAACTCTTCCTAAATCCTTACCAGATATATTTTTAATTACGTTACCATATTTATTAATAACACCATCATTAATCTTATCAGTTTCATATACATTAACAAGTTCTTGTAAATTATCTAATTTTGCCGCCTTTTCCTCAGGTGTTTTGGCATTATTATAGTCTTGAAGTCCCTTTAAGATATTATTATAACGTTTTGATGTACCAAGAAGTGGAGCGTTTTTTCTTGCTTCAGCTAAGAATAAATCGCCCTCAAGAAGCTTATTATTATAAGTATGCTTTAATATCTTATAATTTTCATCTAAGCTCTTATCAACTTTTGCCTCATTAACAAGCTTTCTTTGAGCATCTATTATCTTATTAAATATATTATTTTTAGTCTTTAACTCATTAAGCTTTAAATTTTGCCAAGCTTCATCACCATTAACAATAATGAATTTTTCTTCTTTAAACAATCTATTTGGATCATCTTTTTCATCTAAGATTTTTGGATTTTTTATTACATCTTGTAAGTCGTATACTCTTCTCCATGCCTCTTCAACTTCTGTCTCACTTAAGCCATATTGAACCATAAGTGCTTTAAATTCAGGTTCTTCAAGTGCGGCAATTTTTGTTGCCATTTCGCCATCAATAACCTTGATATTTTCAATTTCGCTATAATCCTCTTCTCCTATAATTAAAGGCTTAGGTTTTGGCGCGAAGAAGCTTTTTTCATTATTGATACCATATGCACCAACTAATTTATTAGTTTTAGGATCAAAGTCTAATTTAATATTATTAATATCTCTTTTAATTCCACAAATATAATCGATTACTTGTAAATTAGCTAAGGCTTTTTTAGCTTCAACTGTATCCCATGAATCGATACCTAGAGTATGGACTTTATCATCTAATTTAAATTCATCAATAGTCTTACCCTTAACATCTTCAATAAATGTACCTTCTAAATATGCCTTTTTTCCATCATAATCCTTTTCAATCGCAACAGCTCTAGCATTAGGAATAACATTCTTTTCATCAAGCATATTAGCTATTCCAGTAACAGCAACATTACGTCTATCTAAATTAGTTTCTGCCGTAGCCTTTAATTCTACGCTATATTCATTTACTTCCTTTAATACTGGTCTTAATTTTAATATAAAGTCAGCATTTGCGTTTATAAAGTTTTGATTATTTTTTAATTTATCATAATTTGCAAATTCTTCTACCTTAAAATTCTTTTCTTCTAAAAAATTAACAACTTCACCATCTTTATTTAAAATATCACTATTTGGTATAGAAGCTAATTCATTAAGCTTATCAAGATTTTTTAGCGAAGAAAAATATTGTTCATATTCAGGATATTTAAGCTTATATTCCCTAATTAAATCATCAAGCTGCTTATCCGGATCATAATTAGTTTTATAGATAAAAGTGCCGCTTACCTTTTCATTTTCATATGTTATGGTCATTTGATCTTTTTGGAATAAGCCATCCATATAAATTCTACTTTCGCTTATATCACCAACACTACGATTATTCTCATCTTCTTCTTTTTCTTCCTCTTTTGGTTTTTCAGCTTCGTTATTACTTATTAGAGGCTCATTTTCTACCTGTGATACAACCTTTTTATTTTTTTGCATCTCCTCATAAAAAGACTTACCACTATTTATATCAACCTGCTTAAAATCATTATAAAAATCAGTTAAAAATTCTTTATGTAGCTTTTCATTTACGTTATTTTTAACTTCTCTTGCAACCTCATTTTCCTCTTCAGCAAATTTATTTTTAACAAAGTATTCTGATTTTTCAATTGCATCCTTAAATAAGCCATCAAGTTCCTCATATTCTTCTTTTGTTATATCCATATATTTGCCTTGAATACTTGGAGTGTAATATGAAAGTAATCTTGATGCGAGTAAATCTAAAGATTCGATATATTTTTTATAGTCACCATTTTTTTCTTTAATAGATTCTAAGTAACTAATAATATTTGCTAATTGTTCTTTACGCATAATAGATACCTCCCGGCTTTATATGTTAATATAATAACATATAGTATGCCACAAACGTGCAACAGTGACATACTCTCACTTATAGAAGTTGAGAGAGTGTGTCACATTATACTTATACATTTTCGTAATTTCAATATTTTTTCGTAATTTGTTGTAATTCTTCGTAATTATACTTTTGACATTATTAAAGAAGGGACTGTGAAACCCTACTTTTTAAAAGTTAGGTTTTTTCACAGCCCCTTCTATATTTTTATTGTGTTTTTACGTTTTCGTTTACAATTTCATTTTCAATTTCGATGTTATTATTATTTTCTACATCTAAATCAACATCATTCTTTAGATTTTGTTGGAATAAATCATTATCTGGAGCTAGTTTAATCTTAGATTCTTCCATCTTTTGATTTAGCTCAGTTTGTAAAGTCGCACCAATAATTGTATGGCAGAATTCAACTCTACGTTTTTCATTTTCGCTTAATTTTTCAAAATTAGCGCCTTCTGGAAGCTTATGATCAACATATTTTTGAGCATAAAGCTTAGCACCACTTAAATCACCATAGGTTCTACTATCTGGATTTGTGGCAGCTTTTACAGCTTCTACTAAAGCCTTATATTCCCTAGATGAAGAGCTAAACTTTCTTTCAAAGTATCCGCCCTTATTATCATCTAAAATTTGATCAATAGTCTTACCAGTATTTCTACCCTTTGTTTGAGTATTTAAGTCATTGAAGGCTCTAACAAAATTATCGCCAGCCTTCTTATAAAGTCTATTAAACTCTGATTTAAATTCTTCATCAATTGTTCCAAATGATTCAAGAAGCTCTCCTCTAGAATTTGTTCTAAAAAGATTTTCCTCATCTTCATATTTTGAAACGAATGCTTTTACAGGATCATTTAAAAATTCCATTACTTCATTTCTTTGCTTAGCATTTAAATCAAGAAGATTAATATTATTTTTATAAATGTAATCGTTCAAATATAATTTAGCACCTACAAGCATTTGAGCTGGACTAACATCCTCAGCAAGCTCTAAATCAGTACTATTATCATTTCTTCTGTCGATATACATTTGTTTTCTTTCAACAAGATAATCTCTTATAACGCTCATAACCCTTCTTGTTTCATTTAAAGGATTAACGTTACTCATAACCTTTATCTTCAAATTATATGCTTCATCAACATTGGTTAATGTACCGTCTTCTAGACAATAATTTTTTGATACAGCAAATAGATTATCAGCATCATTACCTAAGGCAAATAGATTTTGAATTGATTCATAATCTGCCTCACCATTCTTATTAAATAAGCCTCTACTTGAGTGATCATAAATCTCTACCAAGCTTTGATTAGCACCAGCTATAACGATGTTTTTTTCGGTATTTTTATTATATTCTGATGTGTAATTTAAAAATTCGATACCACGGCTCATATATTGATATCCGGTTAAAATTTGAGAATACTCATGATCATCTTGAACGATTATATGAGCAATTCTTTTACCTAAAGGAATTTGATTGCCATCAGCATCCTTTATAGACATTATATGCTTTTCATCCTGAGCTGCTATTATTTTTCTTAAGCCTTGATAATAATATTTAGTTGGATTTTCCATATAGTCTTCAACAGATACACCAGCAAGCTTTGCCGCACCTCTAAGCTGGGCAAAGCCATTTAATACAACACCAGGAGCTGCATTTTTAAAATCCCATCTTGGTGGAAGATTTTGCTTGAATTTTTCTAAATTAGTACCACTATCTTTTAATCTACCAGAATAAACATTGGCATTTAAACTTATTTTAGATGTATCAAAGTTTTCTTTAATATAGTCTAAAACATCATTATACTTATTAGTTACTTCCTTTAATTCATTAGTCTTTAAGACAATATTATCTAAAGCCTTTAGCTTTTCATTCTTATCAGTTAATTTATCATAATTTAATAAAGCATCCTTTAATTCAGCTGTTTTATCAAAATAGTCTAAAAAGCCATATTCTTTAGATCCAGATTCTCCTACAAAGCCATTAGGAATTAAGCCTTTTTCAGTAATTAGCTTATCTAGCTCTATAACCTTTTTTTTATATTCCTCATTATACTCTAGCTTTGCTGAAAGGAATGGATTTAAAGCTAATTTTTCTTCTGTTTCAGTAGCTTTAAAAGAAACGGAACTCCAAGTCTTCTCCGCTAATGCATCAGCCTTTTCAGCATTAACTCCAACTTCTTCAGCAACCTTTAGTACTTGAGTCTTAGCACTTTTTTCTCTTACTGAGTTTATCTGATCAATTAAATGGTCAGTAGTTTCATCCTGATCTTTGATGATAAATTCTTCTGAGACATACTCTAAAGCTTGTTTATATTCTTCTTTCTTTTCCTCAGAAACATTATAATCAAAAAGCTCATTTTCAATTTTTTTAGTAAGCGCCTTAAAAGGATAAGTTCTTTGAGGTTCTCTAGGAGTAAAGGTCTTAAATTTTTCTAAAAGCTCATTAGTTTTACTTTCGCCAATTCTATTTTCGATAGTATCAAGTATCTTTTCATAATCAACACCCTTAACATCAATCATGACTTTATTGCCATCATATGTAGCCTTTTGGATACTATTAGTTTTATTAGAAAATAATTCCATATTTTTTTCCATGAATGACTTATAGTTATCCTCTGAACCAAAATAATATGCTTTATTATTTTCAACCTCATTGATAAAAAAATTTAAATAGTATGACTTTGACATATTTTCAAACATATTATCAAATGTAGTTTCAACAACATAATTTTGTTCTTGCTTATTTTGAAATTCTACAAGCTCATCATAGTTCTTTTTTGCAGCATCAAATAATTTGCCCATAAAAACACCTCTTTTAAATAATTCTAGCCAAGATTATTTGGCTAAAATTAAATATTATTTGCCTTCGCCAAATAGTCTCTTTGTTTGCTCTGAAGCAATAATTGAAATATTTGTTCTACTTGTTGGTGAAGTAATGATAAATGCATTACCTCTTGGATTATTAACGATTTGATCTTGCTCAACCTCGTTAATTTGACCAGCCTTATCATATAGTGTACATAAGTCATCCATATCATTTGGAGAAAGTGAGAATATGAATGAATATTGACACGCGTTAATAATAGCAGTTGATTTACGAATAATTTCTTCACTACCAACAAAGTCCTTAATATTTTGTGTAATAACTATCTGCATACCGTTATATTTACGAATACGCTTAGCTAGCTGATACATGAAGTCTAAAGCTACAGGGTATTTAGGGTCGATAAATACGTGAGCCTCATCGATTGCAACAACAATCTTTCTATTCGTATTATGCTTCATATTGAAATCACGGTTTTTAATGATTTCATTATCTAACCACTTTAATACCATAAGCATTTGAGCATTGGCAATAACTTGGTTCTTATTTGCTAAAAGTGATTGGAAATTAAATACAGTAAAGTTTTCCTTAACTGAAAGTGTAGATTCACCATTCCAAAGGTTAGCATTTCTACCATCTCCAGCAAATTTAGAAATATAGTTATGTAATATTCTAAGTTGAGTTACATCATATTCAACCTTAG
>CAMOUK010000024.1 GCA_946626535.1 uncultured Caryophanales bacterium | reverse complement strand
AAACAGTGATTAATCGTCAAAAATCACCATTTTTTATCAAAAAGCTATCATCTCGGGAATTAAATAACCGAGGATTCTCGCTTTAGTATCCTAAATCTAGCGAAGCTTTTGATGGTTGGCTTTAGAGACAAAAGCTTCTTTAAAACTAAGTGGAACAAAATTAACATATAATACTTTCAAAGTATTATTAAATGTTATTTAACTAATAGTCTAATATGTTAGGTAGATATAATGTGTCTTCTAGACAGGATTTAGGCAACTTTATCAGCATTATATCTATGCCGTTATAGTCTCTATAACGATATTAGAAGTTAGAATCTTATGATTTAAATCATGAGAGGTTCAAGTAATACTATTATTAATTGAAATTGTAGTACCAATTACACCGACAATTATTAGAGAAATTAAAGAAAATATAACTTCAATAATTTTCCCATTTCTTTCGATAAAATCTCTAAATTTCCCCATATTTTTACCTCGATACTTCCTTTATAATTCAATACGAAAAAGACTATTCTGAATAGTCTTTATCGTCAAAAAATGCCCAAGGATATTGTATCATGTATTCACCACGATACATTCTTATAGCGTTTGGATTTCCTTTTTTATATTCGTATGCATCACAATCAATTTTAGTTGGGTCGATGAAGCATTCACTATATCGCTTAATAAAAACATCCTCTATTCCAGCTTCTTTTAAGGTTTCTTGAATATCAACGATTAAGTTTCTCAAATAAGATTTGTGGTCTTCTTCCCATAAAACTGCATTAAGCTCATTAATATTTGCTGAAGAGCCTTCTCTATCAACTAAATAAGCAAATAACTCTTTAGATTTTTGTCTATGGAATTTTAAAGGCTTTCCATCCTTAAATACTTCAAAATTACCAAAGCACTTAACCTGTAATTGCTTAGTAGGCTGTAACTCGACTTCATATCTTAAAGCATCAAGCTCCTTTTTAACCTTATCAGCCTTTGCAGGCTTCATAATATAGCCTGATGCGTGAATGTTATAAGCATCAAGAGCATAATTATTATAGGCAGTAACAAAAATAACGTTAATAAGCGGGTTGTTCTTCTTAAGCTTTTTAGCAAGCTCAATACCATTAATTAAAGGCATTTCAATATCTAAAAAGGCGATATCAAATTTCATACCAACGGTTTCATCATAAGCCTGTTTTGGGTTTGTAAATGATAATATTTCAGCATCTGGAAGTATCTTTTTTACAATATCTTCTAATCTTAATAACTGTAGATGTTCATCGTCAACTAGCAATATCTTCATAATTTAATACCTCACTTCTTAAATGTTACTCTTATATTTGTTCCAACGTTTTTCTTACTTGTAATATTTAAATCTCCATTACAAGTTTGTTTTATTCTATAGCTTATATTTTTTAAGCCAAAATGGACATTTTCATCAAAATTAATATTCTTTAAATCAAAGCCTATACCATCATCTTTAATTTCAACAATAACCTCAGTATCTGTTTCATAGGTTGTAATAGTTACTGTTCCACCTTCAATTTTCTTTAAAATACCATGCTTAATGGCATTTTCAACAATAGGTTGAATTGTAAGCGGTGGAATAAAAAAATCTGTTGTTCCAATATCATATATTACATTTATTCTATCGTTAAAACGCATCTTTTCTAATGATACATATGTTTGAATATGCTTTAATTCAGTAACAAACGGAATAAGTCTTGTCTCAGTAATTGAAGCTAAATTTGTCCTTAAGTATTCAGTAAATTCATCAAGAGATGTTTGTGCTTTTTCAGGATCTGTAGTAATAAGTGTTGAAATTGCTGATAAAGAGTTATACATAAAATGTGGTTGAATTTGTGACAGCATCAGCTTTACTTGAGCCTCTTGATTTTTTTCTTCTTCCTGCAACAAATCTATATTTTTTTGAACATTTACAAAGAAGAACAATATTTCAACCGCTAATATAATTGTTGCGTAAGTTATTGCATATCCTGCAAATATATTTTGTAGTATCGTCGCAATTAAAGGTAAAATACAATAAGATGAAAAAGCTATTTTTTCTCTAACGTTTAGTTTTTTATTAAAGACAGAAATAATAAATACGGCTGTTAAAACAACTACTTGATATCCTTGAGAAACTATCATAAATTTACTTCTCATATAATTTCCATCTTCTGCATAAAAGAAAAATTTATAATGAAGATTTAATAAATCTAATATGACAAATATAATAAACACTAAAGCATTTGTGGAGTATAAATGCCTTCTCCAGCCTTTTGATACATCAGCAAAATTCATCATATAAAGAAAAAATAACAACACCTCAATGTTATTGAATATGAAAAATGTAGTATAAAATCCCATAACAAAGCTATTACTTGTATAATCAAGTTTTACTAATGTATATGTTAAATAAACTAAAAAATGAAAGATTGTGAACGCAATAAAAGATAAAAGCCATTTTTCATCTTTTCTTTTATTTCTCTTTATAATTAGGTCTGCTAAGTGTACAAATAGTATTAACGATCCCATAAGACATATGGTGATATTAAATACAATATTTGTATTGTTAAATACTAATTCATCCATATATACCTTCAGTAACGCATAAAATATCTTACTATAGTTTAACATTTTTTTTAAAATTATTAAAGGTACAAATCATTAGTTTTTTTAAAAAAATATTTTTTCCATGAAAATCCATTACATGGGAAGTCTAATATTTCAAAGCCCTTTTCCTTATATTTATCATACATTTCCCGTAAGCCCTTATATTGTGGAGTAAATCCACAGCCTGTTGCTATATTAACTACTAATAAAACCTTACCCTTGTAGCTACTTAAATCTACTAGGTCCCCCTTATTATTTGTTACTTTAAAATCATAAATATTCATATTCTAACCCTTCTTACCATTTTACACAATTTAAATTTTTGCTATCTTTCGTAATAATTCAATACTTTTTTAAAAAAATAAAAAGCAGAATTTAAAAATTCTGCATAAAACGTATCTTTAAAATTTATTTTATCATAGATAAATATTTTTCAAATTCGGCGTCAGTTGGAGCTTTATTAATAGCTCCTTTTTTTGTGCAAGCTAAAGCTCCACAAATATTAGCCTTCTTTAAAATATTAATTAATTCATTTTTAGAAATTGTGTAAATATCCTTCTCATTAAGCTCTGCAAGAACGCATGAATAAAATGCATCTCCAGCTCCTGTTGTATCAATTGAATTAACCTTTATTGTCGCTACATCAGCTGTCATACCCTTATAATAAAATCTAGAACCATTCTTACCTAATGTAACAAGAACTAATTGATTATCAGCTGTTATTTTTTTAATACCACTTTCTATATCCTTTTCACCAGATAATAGTAATACCTCTTCCTCAGCAAATTTTACAATATTTGCCTTTTGAACATATTTTAAGGATGTTTTTATAGCTTCTTCCTTTGACTTAAAGATATCATCTCTATAATTTACATCAAAGCTTAGAGGCTTATTATACTTCTTAGCTAGCTTTACAACCTCATCAGCTATATTTTTTCCTTCCTTTTCAGAAAGCATTAATGATCCTAAAACAACAATGTCAGCATCTTTAATCTTTTGTAATGAGGTCTTTGGAATATGGTAATCAGCTGTATCTTTTCTATTGAAGGAAAAGCTTCTTTCTCCATCTACTCCATTTTCAACAAAAGCTATTGTCGTATTGTGTGATGAATCAACATAAATATCCTTATATCTTAAATTTAAACTATTTACATAATCAATTAGAAAGTGACCATTTAAATCATCACCAACAGCTCCAATAAATCCTGCCTTACCGCATAGGTTATTCGCTCCGCAGCAAGCATTAAAGGGAGCTCCACCTGGATAACGTTCAAAGGTAGTGATGCCATTTTGATTATTTCCAATCATATCAACTAATATTTCACCAATTACTAAAATCACTTAAATCAAATCCTTACTATAATATAATTTCGTATTTTTCTAAATTGCTGAAGGAAGCTTCAGTCTTTGTTGTGAAAAGATTAACATTTATCGCATTCTTTGGTGCATAGATGTTTGCAGTCATAGTATAGTAGCCATCATTGATGAAAACCTCCATTGAATTAACATCTAAAAATATATCCAACTTAATCTTTCCATTAATTGAATCAACTTTAGCGTAACGCATTCCATCATATAACGAACCACAATTAGTTCTATCTATTA
Organism: uncultured Caryophanales bacterium; assembly: GCA_946626535.1. The sequence goes on along the minus strand of CAMOUK010000024.1, from coordinate 14,991 downwards.
CGATAGATTCCTTGTCCTTATCGTAATATAACTTTGTAGAAAATTTAGAATTTTTAAATAATTCAATTCCAGCCTTTCCTCCATCACTAATACTATTAACATCAATTTCAAAATGTATTTTACTACAATCACCACTAAAATCACTTAAATTAAGAGTATCAGTAACTCTAACATCTTCATAAGTCTTTTTATTAGATAAATAATTATTTATTTCTCTAACTGGCTTTTGATATAGATGACCATCCTTTAATTCTAATTCTCTAGGAAGAGTCATAGCTCCACACCAACCAAGTTCCTTTGTTATGTTTGGCTCACTCCAGCTTCTCATCCAAGCAATCATTATATTTCTTCCATCACTTGTCTTTAATGTTTGAGGAGCATAAAATGAAAAGCCCTTATCAAATTCAACTAATTCTTGATCAGCATCCTTATAAAACTTATTAGTATTTGTAGATAATGAACCGACTAAATACACACAAGAATCAGAATTTTGATAATTATAAAAATAATCATCCTTTAGGCCTTGTGGTGATGCAATTAAAATATCTTTTCCATCAATTTCAATTAAATCTGGGCATTCAAAAATACCACCCAAATCATTTCTATTATAAATAACACCTAAATATTTATATGGTCCTAAAACCTTATCAGCACCAAACATTATAATATGCTTAGATCCTGGTGCCTTATTACCACATAAAATATAATATTTACCATTTCTTTTAAATATTTTAGGGTCTCTAAAATCATTATTAGAAAAGCCCTCTGGAAGGCTTTTACCATCAAGTAAAAGCTCATCTAACTTTTTAAATTTAATACCATCAGATGAATAAGCCATAGCTTGATTTTGATAATCTGAAGCTGCTGTATAAGCTAAATAAAGCTTTCCATCATCAACTATGGCTGTTCCAGAAAAACAGCCAGTTGGTTCATATGGCATATCAGGAGCTAAAGCTACATCCTTTAATTCCCACTTAATAAAATCCTTTGTTGTCTGATGACCCCAGTGCATAGGACCCCATACAGCCTCATATGGATAATATTGATAAAATAAATTATATTCATCATTAAATTCACTGAAGCCATTTGGATCATTTATCCAGCCTACAGGTGCCATAAGATGATATTTATTTCTAAAATCAGATGTTATACTATCCTTATTTTCTAATATATAATTATTAGCATTTTTAATCATATCAGAAACCTCAACATCATCCTTTTTAGAGCTTACACAAGAAGTTAAAGCTAAAAGAAGGGCTATTGGGGCTACTTTTATTATATTATTTCTTTTTCTTCTCATTTATCTTATTTTTTATAGCATTAATTAGGCCTTTCTTCTTTTCTTCAACTATAGTTATATTATCATCATCTAATGAAGTAGTAACCTCTACTTCCTCATATTGATTATATTTTTCATTAATAGCTTTAGTTGTAGTTTCATTGAAGAAATTAGCAAATAATGGATTTATGGCCACCTTAACAGTTTCATTAGCCTTAATATCATATATACTTGATGTTTTTAAGATAAGTTTGCTGTTACCAATGCTACCATGAACATTAATAATATCCCCTAAAAGCTCAATTATCTTTGATTCATACTCAAATGAATAATCCTTAAAATCCTCGAAGTGCTCCTGTTTCTCATAAACTAAATTTTCTGGTCTAATTCCATAAACTATTCTATGACCAACATAATTTTTTAGTAATTCCTGTTGTTCTTTAGTTAGCTTAATTTCAAAATCAGAATCATCAATTTTAAATGTATTATGGTCTGTAATTTCACCATGTAAGAAATTCATTGCAGGTGTTCCAATAAATCCAGCAACAAACATATTAGCTGGGTGTCTATAAATTTCATTTGGTTCACCTATTTGTTGAATGTAGCCATCCTTCATAACTACGATTCTTGATGCCATAGTCATAGCCTCAACCTGGTCGTGTGTAACATAGATAGTTGTTGCACCAACCTCCTCGTGAATTCTTACAATTTCACTTCTCATGGCAACCCTAAGCTTAGCATCTAAGTTTGATAAAGGCTCATCCATTAAGAATACCTTAGGCTTTCTAACAATAGCACGTCCTAGGGCAACTCTTTGTCTTTGTCCACCAGAAAGAGCTCTAGGTCTTCTATCTAGGTATGGAGTAAGCTTTAAAATTTTAGCTGCTTCCCTAACACGTGTATCAATTTCAACCTTATCAATTTTTCTAAGCTTTAAGGCATAGCTCATATTCTTATATACAGTCATTTGAGGATATAGGGCATAGCTTTGGAATACCATAGCTATATCTCTATCCTTTGGAGCTGTATTATTTACAAGCTTTCCATCAATATATAAATCACCATTTGTAATTTCTTCTAAGCCAGCAATCATACGTAATGTAGTTGATTTACCACAGCCTGAAGGTCCTACAAATACGATAAACTCCTTATCCTTAATATCTATTGAAAAATTATGAACAGCATGAACACCACCATCATATACTTTATTTACTTTAACAAGTCTAACTGTAGCCATAAATTTTCCTCCTACTCAAAGAATTTAATACTATCAAATTTAGCTTCTGACTTATTATTAAAGAAGCTAAATGTATTTAAAGGCATATCATAAAATCTAGTTGTAAGTGCCTTATTGTTATTTACATAAGCTGATATTATTTGTCCATCAATTATAATATCAACATTGTTTACATCCTTATATTCTACTGGAACGCATACATCAATTTTTCCTAATTGATCTATTGATTTTGCGTTAGCGTAAAAACTCATATACCCAGTATCAAAATTAAATAATAAAACCTCATTTGAAATTTCATTATCAGCTATTGTATTAAAGCTTAAGCCTAAATCACCATTTAATTTATCAACCTTAATATCAAAGCTTATTCTAGTTATATTTTTTGATAATTTTTCAACACAATATGAATTAAAATCTGTTTTATTAAATTGCATATTTGCTAAATCATTACCATTTTTTAATTTGTATGACACCTGATGTGATAGATTATTTTTAACACTATCAAGTAATTTAACAGATAATTGCCCATTATCCTTTTGAATTAATTCATGAACAACTAAATTGCCTCCCCAATCTAGTGCTCCAGTATCATACTCTCCAACTCTAGTTGCACACCAACCAGCCATAATTAGCTTAGAGCTATCCTTTTCCATTCTTCCTGCATAGAAACCTTCACCATCTAAGTAGTCATTTTCTGGCTTTATCCAAGAATCATTTAAATTCTTCTTATACCTGTAGCGTGTTACTCTAGTATTTCCCTGTTCAGAAAAGCTTAAGTAATAATAACCATTATATTTTATAAATGTAGGACATTCCATATTATATGTACCACTATCATTTCTAAAAAATATATCATTATAGGTCCAAGAGCTTAAATTTTGGCTAGTGTATTCCTTTATAACTCCCCCACCTTGGCTTCTTGTTGTTATAAGCATATGATAAATGTCATCATCACCTAAAAACACATAAGGATCTCTAAAATCATTTTCTCCACCATAAAAGCCATCATCAGGATGCTTAGTCCAGTGAATTTTATCACTGCTTGTAGCATGCTGAATTTTTTCAAAATAAGGCAATACACTATTCTTTCTAGAGTTGTGCCCTGTATAATAGCAGTGGTAAACTCCATCTTTATCCTTAATTACAGAACCAGTACCTAACGCAAAATCAGGTGAATCTAAATCATTTTCAAATGGTATAACCTCACCATAGTCAGTATAATTTAGATAATCGGTTGTAGTCATTAAGGCAAATGGATGAAATCCTAAATTAGTATTTCTACCATCTTGAAGATAAAATATATTCATTATTCCATCATCGTAAAATGGCATAGGATCTCCAACGTAACCAACGACAGATTTAGGGCTAAATTTTATATCATTTTGAACTATAGAACCCTTTTTAGGAAGCTCCTGTTTAGCAATACATGAAGCTAAAGCGAAGCTTCCTAGGGCAAGAAAAAAAGCGGTTTTTAGTCTCTTCATCATTAATCATCCTCTAAATCAATGTTATTTATAGTAAAAGTAACATTATTAGTAGCAATCACATCATAATCGTGATCTAAATATATTCTATCACTAATTACAAATTCTCCATCATTAATAAATAATTCAATTGATGAGGTATCTAAATAAATATCTAGCTTAACCTCTTTATATCCATGATCTGTTGATCTAATTTGTGAATATAAATTATTTGTCTTTGTAGTATCAAGCTTAACGCTATTTAAATCTCCATTAATATTTATAAAGCCGTTTGATGAAATAAAGGTTATTTCAAAATCACCCTTAGCATAGGCACTTATATATGAGCTTCTGCTAGCCTTAGATGTAGCCTTCTTTAAATATTTTGAAATTGAAATAGGCTTTTGATAAACCCTATTGTCCTTAATGCTTAAAATTCTAGGTAAGCTTAAGGCTCCAGCCCACTTATGTCCTAAAACATTAGTTGGAATTTCTTTTCCCCACATTTCCATCCAACCTACCATTACTGGTTTTTCTAAATTACTGATGAATTGTGGAGCATAAAATGAATCTCCCTTATCAATTTCTTGAATGTTTAAAACATTCATTTTTTTATTGATAAAATCGATATTACCTACTACAAAAACACTTGAATTAACATTTTTAAAGGAATTATCCTTTTCCTTTACATGACAGCCACTTACTGCTATAACATCAAAGCCATCGACCTTGTGATAGCTTGGGCATTCTGCCATATCACCTAATTCATAGAATGGTCCAATACTAAAAGAATATTTAAAATCCTCTAATTTATCAGATTCTAATACAATTATAACTCCTTCATTAGTTAAATCATTTCTTCCACCAACAAATATATAATATTTATTATTTATTTTATATGGTGATGGATCTCTAAAATCAATTCTTGAATAATTTTTAGGTAAATCATCATTTGAGAATAATTTGCCAATCTTTTTAAAACTAATTCCATCTTCTGATTTAGCTAAATGGATAGTTTCATTTTTTAAATTATCCTTTTCAAAGTGCTTAGTGTATATTAAATTAATTTTATTATCATCAACGATAGCACCGCCAGAAAAACAACCTGTTTCATCTTCTTGATCAGGGGCAAGTGCCACATCTAAATCATCATATTTTATTAAATCATTACTGATAAAATGACCCCAATGCATTGGTCCCCATACTGAATCATATGGATAATATTGATAGAACAAATGATATTTGTTTTCAAAAAATGTAAGACCGTTTGGATCATTCATCCATCCTATAGGCGGTGACATATGATATTTTAATCTGTATAATTTATTAACATTATTTTTATTTTCCTTAATATACCTATTAGCATTATCTACGGTATACTTCATATAATTCACCTCAAAGTTGATTATTATAGGGAGGAAAAGTCCTCCCTATAAACATTATTCTACATCCTGTGCGTAGATAATGATTGATGTAATTTCAATCTTAGCTCCGCCCAATTTTTGATTTACATCAGAACCAAATTGCCATAATACTTCAAAATCTATATCAGCAGCAAATTTAGGAGTTACATATTCAAAAGTCTTTAACTCTGTTGTAAATTGTACCTCTTCTGATACACGTGGATCCCACTTACCAACTGGGTTTAAGAAGAATGCACAGCTAATATTCTTATCAGCCTTAGCTGTAAATGAGATAGTATAGATCTTATCAGCTTCTAAACGTAATCTAGAAATATATAGCTTATTGAACCAATCTGTTAAACCAATCTTAGTCATTTCATATACTAATTTACCATCTTCTGAATATAAATAGCCTTCAGCAGTTTGTGCATCATTATATGTACCAAAGCCATCTGGTGTAAATGAATATCCTGTGCTTGTAGTTTCTTTAGAACCACCTAAAGCAACAACCTTTAAATTGCTGAATTCAATAACAGAAGCACTATCGATTACACCCATTTGGAATGTAATTGCAGGATTTGCCATAGCTTCTGTTAAATTAACTTCAAATTCAACATGTGTAGTTTGATTTGCAGAAAGCTTAATGCCATATTGTCCACCCTTAGTATCCTCTTCATTAAATGTACGAAGTAGAGCTTCCATTTCACCTGTATTGACAGTTGATAATACATCAACAGAGAACTTATATGTTCTATTCTTTTCTAAGCTTGTACCTAGACCTAAAACACCCCAAACTTCCCAAACACCATGTGACTCAGGAGCTTTAGTAATGTTCATAACAGCCTTTGTGCCATCAGTTGATGGTACAAATGTACCAGTTGAATTACTCCAGAAATGGTTTGCTAAATTTGATTCAGTAAATGTATGATTATCAACAACATCCTCATCTTCAGTTACAATCTTTTCAACAACTAAATTAGAAACTGTAACTGTATTTGCACCATGTAATTCATTTTGCTTACCAAGCTGGAATAATAATACTAAGTTATCCTTTGCTTGATCTGGAGTTACGATAAATTCAATTGTCTTTTTAACACCAGCAGCAACGCTTTGTCCATAAAGAGCACCAACACCCTTTTCAACATCGCCTTGGTTATAGCAAATTTCAAATTCATTAATATCATTTTCAGCTAAAACATCAACTAAAACACGATATTTAACACCCTTTAATAGATCAACACCAGTCTTAACAAACATCTTAGTTTGCCATACACCATTTTCATCACTGCCTCTTGTAATATTTAAAGTAGCTGATGTTTCAGTAGTAGCTAAGCTACCTTGTGAATTATTATCAAATGCTGATGTTACAGTATTTGTTCCATTAAATTTAAAATTATCTAATTGGCTTGCCCAAACGTCTTGACCAATTGATTGAGCAATCTCTACATGAGAAACAGCAATCTCAAAATCAGTTGGTAGAGCACCTAATTGTAAGCAGAAGCCTTGTTCTTCTTTTGTTTCAGCTGCGCTAAATTTGAATGAAACCTTATTGAAGCCTTTTTCAATAGCAACAGTCTTATTAGCACTAATATCATAAGCTTCAAATGTTACGTTACCACTAACATTACTTACAAATTCATAAGTAACTTCATAGTCAGCACCCTTAACTGTTGGAGTCTTACCTTCAAATTTAATATGCCAAGCCTCACCATCAGATTTACCTTTAACCTCGTAATTACCCTTAGTAATGCTTGAAGCTACATCAAGACCATCAAATTTCCATACGCTAAATGGAGAATCTGAAGCATCTCCAAATGTATATTTAATATATTCTGTTTTTTCTGCTAATTTTGGATTAACAGTTAATGTAGCAAATGCTTCTCCTTTATTACCAGCCTTATCTGTAACTGAGTATTGAACCTCATAGTCACCTGTTTTATTTGGAGTGACTTTACCATTTGTTACTGTTAATTCTGGTAAAATTGTTACTGTTACGTTAGATGAAATATCTCCATCTACATCATCTAATGCTTTAATACCTGTTAATAAATTAATTTCTTCATCTACAGTACAAACCTTATCTGAGTTTCCAGTAATTTCTGGAGCTACCTTATCGGCTGTAGCTGGATTATTTCCAGTACAAGCAGTAAGGCCTAACGCTAAAAGAGCACCTAATGCTACTAAACCTTTTTTCATTTTTCTATTTCCTTCCTTTTTGTTTATTCTTCTAAATAGGTATCCTCTTGTTCCCTCTTAGTTAATTCCTCAACACTCATATTAAGCTTTCTAGCCTTCAAAAATAGGAAGTTTTTTCTAGTAAAATATTCCACAATAACAACAGCGAAATACAAAAGCACAATTACTAAATATGGAATATATAATGCTATAGCCGTTAAGCCGGCAAGTGCAGCTATCGCAATAATAGAATTAATAACTCCTCCAAAGAAGAATAAAAATGTATTTAATATAAGCTGTCTTAAATTAACATTCATACCTATTATTATCATAGGAGCGTGCGCTAAAAATACGACGCCAAAGAATAAAAACACATAAGATATAACCACTATTACAGTATTGAAGCCTGTCATGTTCTGCCTAAAATAATATATATTCAAAAATGAAAATACCAATATTATCAACTCAAAAATAGTAAATTTTAATATAATCTTCCAATTTTCTTTAATAGTTGTAAATATATCCTTAAGCATTCTATCGTCACGCTTATGCGTAAGATAGCCAACAACTCCAATATAAACAGGGATAAAAGGTATCACTAAAATTAGTGAAAGGACCAAAATTATGGTTAATATTAAATATTCAAATATGTATTCTCCAAAAATTCTGAATCCTTTCATAATTGAACTCCTTCTTTATTTTTGACTAGCTAAATATCTATTGTAGCCGTCTTGGTTAATTTTCTTAACCTCTTCAATTCCAGCTTTATTTAGCTTATTTTGGAATGCTTCCCACTCTGAATCAGTTATAGGAGAACCCTTTAATAACCATTCAATGAATTGAGATGCAATAACATCACCTAAATTTGTTTCATATTTTGCTAAATCATTAATTTCACTTAATGTATATGAAATATTAGGGAATGGTTTAGCCCCTTCATATTTATAAGGCTTAACATATTTATCAAGTCTATCTAGTCTTAGAACTGCACGTGGTTCCATAACAACATTATTCTTCCACGCTTCATCTGATAAGTATATTACACCTAAAGGCGCATTCTTTAATCTTAATTCATCTGTTGTCATTCCCTCAGGAACTGGCTTATTAACTAGCTTACCATCTACAAGGTTTTCCTCATAAACAATTCCGATAGGACCATAGTTAATTTGAGCAGAAATATATGGATCAAAGAATCTATCAAAATATGATAATAAGACTTCTTTATAATTTGCCTTATTAAATATTACACATTCACCCTTTTCAACCTCTTGTAGATTTGAAACGCCAACATATTGTTTACCAGTTGCATCATCAACTAAAGGTTGCATAGTAATATAGTTTTCTTGTTCACTTTCAGAAATAACTGTTTCCATTTCCCACCAGTAGAATGATCCAAGCTTTTCATAGCCCTTAGAATTAACCTTTCCTTTAGCTAAGAAAGTATCTTGTGAATCTTCTAAAGCGGCAGTTTCAATAAGTCCATTTTTAACCCAAGAAGATAATTCTGAAACAGCTTCTCTCCATTTAGTATCTTGACATGTAAATACTACCTTATCATTTACGATTGTCTTATGATCTGCATTTTCAGGAATTCCAAATGAAGCAATTAAATCTGATTCATTTCCTTGCCAATTACCGTGAACAAATGATAGAGGTATTTCATCAGATGTTGAACCATCACCGTTCATATCTTGGCTCTTAAAATATCCTAAAATTTCTTTATATTGATTTCTAGTAAGCTTTAAGCCATCCTTTAAATCATTTTTATTTAATGTAAATGATAATTTACCTTGATCTATAAGCTTACCAACCCACTCTTTATTAATAAATAAGATATTTGGATAGCTCTTAAGGCCCATCTCTTCTATTCTAGGTAAAGAATATATATGTCCATCTGGACTTTCTAATGCTGCCTTAATATCAGGTCTATCTGCTAATATTTTCTTAAAGTTAGGCATATATTCTAAATATTCATCTATAGCTGTAAGTATATGTCTACTTGTACCATATTGAATTAATTCTTTATTGCTAAATCCAGCATGATAGATTGCGTCTGGGAAACGCTTCTGATCTGATAACAACAATGATTTTTGAGTTGTATATGAGCTTTCAGTAATATTTTCCCAATTAACATGAACATTTGTAGATTTATCTAAATTCTTAAATACTTGCATGTCCTTATAATCTAGAGCTAATGAGTTTTTAGAAGATATAATTCTAAAAGAAATATCATTATCACTATTTTCTAAAAGTGGCTTTGTTACATCCTTCCACTGATAGCCAATATTATTATTTGCAGGATCCCATTCAACTGATTGGTTTTTACCCTTACAGCCTGCAACACTTAAACAAAGTGAACCTAATAGGATGGCAGATAAGCCATGTTTTAAAGTTTTTTTCATATTTTTTCCTCTTTCTATTTAAATGAACCAACTAAAATACCTTGGTCAAAATGTTTTTCAATAAATGGATATAATATAATTATCGGTAAGCTTGAAACTATAATTGATGAGAATTTTATTTGGTTTGCAAGCTTCTGCTTCTCTAAAATTGATACTGTATCACCAGAGCCAGCAGCTTCCGTTTCAGCTACTACAAGTATCTCTCTTAAAACAACCTGTAGTGGCCAATATTCTTCATTAGTTATAAAAATTAAGGCATCTACATAATTATTCCAATGTCCTACGGCATAGAATAATATCATAACTGAAATAATTGATTTTGAAAGTGGTAAAACTATATCGAAAAATGTTCTTATTTCTCCACTTCCATCTATTTCTGATGCTTCTATTACTTCCTTTGGAATATTAGTTTGGAAATATGATTTACACATGAACACATTATAAACTGATACTCCACCACCAATTATTAATATCAATGGATTTTCAACTAAGCCTAAGGCTCCACATACTAAGTAGTATGGGATAAGGCCTCCACCAAAAAACATTGTAATAATTAATATTGGCATTATTATTTTTCTAAAAGGTAGGTAATCTCTTGATAGCGCCCAACCTGCAGGTATTGTAAGAATAATATTAAATAGTGTACCAAATAATGTATAAATTATTGTATTTAAATATCCACGCCAAATACTAGCATTTTCAAATAGCTTAGCATATCCATTAAATGTTAGTTTAATAGGGTAAAGCCAAACCTCACCACCTAATACTGCATCAGGATCTGAAATTGAAGCAATTATTATGTAGTAGATAGGATATACAACTATTACAACAAGTAAGGCTAGAATTATTCCAACAACTATATAATAAATAAGATCTGTTTTACTATCTTTTATCTTATTTTTTCTTTTTAATTCTTTTTCGTTCAATTCTTGATTCTTTATCATTTCGTCCATAAAATCACCACATACTATTTTCTGAGAATCTCTTTGATGTATAGTTTGCAATCACTAATAGAACAATATTAATAACTGAATTGAATAAGCCTGCCGCAGTTGATAAACTATAGTTTCCACCAACTAAACCCATATTGTATACATAAGTTGATAATATTTGTGATTTTTCAATATTACCATCTGTTTGCATCAATAATACTTTTTCATAGCCACAGCTCATCAAATTACCAATTGATAATATTAATAGCATTGAGATTGTAGGAAGTATTGCAGGTAAATCTACCGAAAATACTCTTTTAAATCTTGAGGCTCCATCAATCTTTGCTGCTTCATGTAGCGCAGGATCAACTCCAGCTAGTGCTGCAAGATATATAATAGCGCTCCATCCAAAATCCTGCCAGTTACCTGAGAATATGAATAGTGGTTGGAATGCTTCCTTTTTTAGAAAGAAGGGGTATGACTCACCGCCAAATGTTTTTATTAAATTGTTGATTAATCCATTAGAACCAAAGAATATAAATAGCATACCTACTAAAACTACAAGCGAAATAAAGTGAGGTGCATAGAATATTGTTTGAATCGTCTTTTGTAATTTTTTTGACTTTAATGAATTTAATAGTAAGGCTACTATAATTGGTAATGGGAATCCAACTAAAAAGCCAAACAAGCATAATGTAAATGTGTTCCAGAATATATCTTGGAAATTAGGGATTGAAAAGAAAAATCTAAAATTATCCATTCCAACCCATGCTGCTTCTCCTCCGAAGATACTGTCACTAGGAATAAAATCTTGAAAGGCAATTATAATACCATACATTGGAATATAACAGAAAATAATTATATAGACTAAAGCTGGAATTATAAAAAGTAAACTCCACTTTCTTCTTTTAAAGTTCATTTTCCATTTTTCCTTTTTTGATAAATTCTTGTTGATAACCTCAAGGCTATCTAAATCTATCTCTAAAGATTGATTATTGCTAGGGATTTGTAAAGTATCGTCCATTAAGAATCCCTCCTTTTTGGATGTTTCTACTAATATAATACTTGACAATTATGCGATATTCAAATAATTTTCAAAAAATATCGAAAATTGTGCAAATGCACAAGTGAAAACGCTGCCTAAATGTGCAAAAGCACAAATTTTCATATTTTGTGCAAAAAAACATTTCATAATTCATCCATTATCTTATATAATCATAATTGAGGTGATAAGTTATGAAAACCACAGTCACAATAAAAGATATCGCTGAGGAATTAAACCTATCTAGAAATACAGTCGCAAAAGCTCTAAATGGAAAGCATGTTCCAGAAGAAACAAAAAATAGAGTTTTAAGTAAAGCTATTGAAATGAATTATAAATCTCTAAATTTTAGAGCTAATGAGGAAGAAAAGAAAAAATATAGAATATTACTTTTAGCTTGTAAGCCACTAAACAATATTAAGTTCTTCTTCCCCATTATTAGGGCAATAGAAAATTATTGCTTCTCACACGAATTTGATTTATTCCAATTTACATATAATACTTCTATGCAAACATTTGAGGTATTACAAGAATATATTAATACACTATCAATCGATGGAATTATCACAATTGAATCGTTTGAAATATCATTAATTAAAAAGCTATTTAAGCTAAATAAGCCTATATCATTTATAGACTGCTGTCCAAATTATAACTCATTAGTTGGATCGTTTGATATTATTGAAACATCTAATTTCAGCGCTATAAATGAATTAACAAAAAGCTTAGCTACAAAATATAATATTAAAAGATTTAGCTATGTTGGTGATGAGGCTCACTGCTTAAGCTTCCAGGAAAGATATTATGGAATGCTATGTGCTCTATCTAGCTTAGGTATAAGCCATTCAAGAAATGAAGATATTTTAAAGAGTGATGAATTTAATTATGGAAGCATAGAGCTTCTAAAGGAAGAAATCAATAAATTAGATGTTAGACCAGACTGTTTCATATGCAGTAATGATTTTATCGCAAGAACTGTATGTAAGACGCTAGAAGCCCTAAATCTTAAGGTTCCAGATGATGTTTTAGTTGTTGGATTTGATAATGTTGCCGAATCTGTCGCATCATATCCAAAAATAACTACTATAGGATCTGATACTTCCGCTATCGGTCTTAAAGCCATAACAACATTAATTAATAGGATTAAAAATCCAAATTCAACACCAATCAGATATGTAGTTAAATCAACAATAGTAATTCGACAATCAACCACTAGAGAATAAAAAAAGCTATCAGAAATATAGTAATTTATACTATAGAACTGATAGCTTTTTTCAATCGATATAATAAACATATCGAGAAAGGGGCATATTTTACGCTCTAACCTTTATAGCTAAATCATTAAATTCAACACTTGAGCCTGATGAATAAAAGCCAAATTTAGTAGAAATTTTACCATAATATCTCGTAGTCATGGCAGCATATCCATCAACATATAAAACTATAACTGAACCCTCACAAACTAAAGTAAAGTTATATGTCTTATTCTCACTTAAATCTAATTTAACCTCAGCATCAACATTTTTAAAATTTTTAAGACAATATTCCATTTTATCCTTAGAAGGATTAAATCTAATATGGCCATAATCTACCTCATCCTTACCTAAGCCGAAAATAAAGCCAAAATCACTTGTGCCTGTATATTTAAAGTTTCCTTCAAGCATGAAGCTTTCATATTGAGTATAAAACTCAACATTTCCTTTTTTATTTAAACTAACTGAAGTCTTATCCAATTTTTCTTGATACCTAAAATAATTATTTAAATTATCTAATTTAGCTAAATATAAAGAACCATCGTTATTTTGAACGACCTTACTTACAACAATGTTTCCAGCCCAAGAGCCATTTCCATCATCTCTAAATTGGCCTCTTCTTCTAGCCCAACCAACAAAGAAGGTATCAACACCATTTGACACTGCCTTAGGTGCATAAAAATACTTTCCTTCAATACGCTCTGCAGAGCCATAAACTGCACTACCATAGCCATTATATTGGCTTCTTGATTTAGCAACCCATAATGTATCATCCTGACCAGAATATGATAAGTACCAATAATTTCCAATTTTGAATGTATCACTACATTCTAAATTCCAAAAATCTTCCGTATCTGTATATATTATCTTATCATATGTATAGCTTTTTAAATCTTTACTTACAGTATATTTAACTATAACTGTTCCGCCAGAATTAGCGTTAGTTGTTACAGTTAATATAAAAGAATTTGAAGCCTCATCAAAACATACATCTGGATCTCTAAAATCAACCTTGCTTAATTGATTTGTAGGATCAATATAGACTCCATCAAGCTTTTTAAAATGATATAAATCATTTTCACTTGTCGCAACCATTACTCTTTCATGTAAAGCATTTTTCTCATTATGTCCAGTGTAGAAAAAATAATAAGTATTATCAACCTTACAAACCGAACCTGTTCCAATCCAGTTATCCTGTGCTGTTGAGCTAGTTGATGATTTTAATATTTCTCCTTTTTCCTCAAAATGTAAAAAGTCTGTTGTTTCAACCAAATAAATAGAATGATTGTAGCTTGAGCCTTGATCCTTTAAGAAGAATATATAATATTTACCATTCTCATAATAAGGCATTACATCTCCAACATAACCATCCTTTGGTCTATAATTAATTTGATAATTTACTGCTGATTCCATCTCTCTATTACTCATTTTTGAAAAATCATTGTGCTCTGGTTTTTCAACAATTGGTAAATCCTCCTCTACCTCTGGCGGTGTTGTACCAGATTGAGGTTTTAAATCTAAAATGGAACATGAAGTAAAAAAGCCCATTGTTAATATTAAAATAATAAAGGTTATTATTCTTTTCATAATTATTCATCCAATCTATATTATTTTTTAGATACTTAATGTATTTTTATAATAACATATGGCAATTTAAAAAACATTATTTTTGTAATATTTGTGCATATGCAAATAAATTACCTATATCTATTTGTGCATATGCACGTTTTTTGTGCTGACATAAACAAAAAATAAAACCAATTTATAGTTTTATAGCCATTAAAAAAAGCCATATTAGTAAGCTT
>CAMOUK010000023.1 GCA_946626535.1 uncultured Caryophanales bacterium | reverse complement strand
TAACATCTAGTAATAATACATCCTTAACATCACCAGTTAATACACCACCTTGAATTGCAGCACCCATAGCTACAACTTCATCTGGGTTAACACTCTTATTTGGTTCCTTGCCTAATTCTTTTCTAACTAATTCTTGAACAGCTGGAATTCTTGTAGAACCACCAACTAATAATACTTGGTCTAAATCCTTAGCAGTTAACTTAGCATCCTTTAATGCTCTTCTAACTGGTCCTAAGCATCTTTCAACTAGAGGACGAGTTAATTCATCAAATTGAGCTCTTGTTAAAGTACGAGTTAAGTGTAGAGGACCTGCAGCACTCATAGAGATGAATGGTAATGAGATTTCAACTGATGTAATACCAGATAAATCCTTCTTAGCCTTTTCAGCTGCATCCTTTAATCTTTGCATAGCCATCTTATCTTGTGATAAGTCAACGCCATTTTCCTTCTTGAAGCCTTCAACAAGCCAATCCATAATCATCTTATCGAAGTCATCACCGCCTAGTACGTTATCACCAGCAGTTGATAATACCTCAAATGTACCATCAGCAAGTGATAGGATAGATACATCGAATGTACCTCCACCTAAGTCGAATACTAAAACTGTTTGTTCCTTATCAGTCTTATCGATACCATAAGCTAATGCTGCTGCAGTTGGCTCGTTAATAATACGCATAACTTCTAAGCCTGCAATCTTACCAGCATCCTTAGTTGCTTGACGTTGAGCATCGTTAAAATATGCAGGAACTGTAATAACAGCCTTATCAACAGTTTCACCTAAATAAGCTTCAGCTGTCTTCTTTAAATTTTGTAAAATCATTGCAGATATTTCTTGTGGAGTATATTTCTTTCCATTAATATCTACTTTATATGAAGAATCACCCATATGACGCTTAATTGAAGATACAGTATTAGGGTTAGTGATTGCTTGACGCTTTGCAACATCACCTACTTGAATTTCATCACCTTTAAAAGCTACTACAGATGGAGTAGTTCTTGAACCTTCTGGATTAGCGATAACCTTAGCTTCGCCAGCTTCCATAACACATACACATGAATTTGTTGTACCTAAATCAATACCAATTACTTTATTAGACATATTAACATACCTCTTCTTTCTTTTCTTCTATAATCTCTTCATTTTTAGTAACTACAACCATTGCTGGTCTTAAAACTCTGTCTTTAAACATATAACCATTTTGCATAACCTTTGCAACCTTGTTTGGCTCTTCACCAACAACTGTTTCAACAGCCTGCATAACAGTTGGATCAAAATCCTTACCTAAAGCATCGATGTGCTTTAAGCCTTCAGCCTCTAAAATATCTGTTAATTGCTTAGCAATCATTTGGAAGCCGATTTGATAATTCTTTACCTCAGGATTATCGGTTGGCATATTAACGATTTGAGTAAGCATATCGATTGGGTTAATTAATTCGCCAACAACCTTTTGAGATGCATACTTTCTATCCTTAATAGCTTCTTCCTTTAATCTCTTTTTTGTATTTTCCATTTCAGCATAAACCTTTAGATATTCATTATGCAATTTAGCATAATCTTCTTCAAGCTTAGCTATCTTTTCTTTATATTTATTCTTTTTATCTTTTTTAGTTTCAGCTTCAGTTTCTTTTTCTTCTACCTTTTCTTCAGTAGCTTCTGCTTTTTCCTCAGCCTCAACCTCTACCTTTTCTTTCTCTTCCAACTTTTAGCACCTACTTTTTTTCTAATTTATTCATGCTCTTAGCAACATATTCTAAAAGAGGAATAACACCACGATAATTCATTCTCTTTGGACCAACTAAAATTAGTGTTCCATATTCTCCCTCACCGATAAAGTAAGGTACCAAGACTACTGCACATTCCTCTAAGCCATCGATTAGATTTTCAGATCCGATATGAACCTTATATCCAACCTCGCTAGAATTTAATCTTCTTACAGTATCATCATCAACTGCCTTAATAATTTTTTGCATTGTTTGATAATCCTGTAATTCTGGTTGATTAAATAATCTAGATAAGCCAGAATCAAATGTTTGAGTCTTTAAGAAGCTTGAGAAGCCCTTAATCATGAAATTTAAGATATCATCTCTAAAATCGACCATTTGTCTGATTCTAGGCTTTGAAGCTTCCTTAGATAATATCTCCTTTATTTCTAATATTGAATGATCATACATCGCATTATCAAACATAGAAATAATTCTTAATAAATCATCCATGTTATAGCCTTCAGGAATTGCTATCTTTTGTGATTGAACAGAACCATTATTAGTAACAATTAATAATACTGCTTCCTTATTTGAAAGTGGAACAATTTCCATCTTCATAACATTAGCGAAATCATTACAGCTAATATTAATTGCTGAATAGTAGCCTGTAAGCTCACTTAAGAAGTTAGCTAAAGCCTGTAACACATCATCCTTTGATAAATGCTTATTATCAAATATCTCATCTACATATTTGAAATATTTTGAAACTTCCTCATCTCTTATAAACAAATGATTAATATAATATCTATAGCCTAGCTCAGATGGAACTCTACCACTTGAGGTATGAGTTTTTTCAAGATAACCATTCTCTTCTAGATTTTGCATATCATATCTTATTGTTGCTGAAGAAAAATCCAAATAAGGCTTTTCAGTTAAAACCTTAGAGCCAACAGGTTCATTTGATTGAACATATTCTTCAACAATCGCTTTTAAAATAAGCTTTTGTCTATCGGAAAGCATTCATCTCACCTCTTTTAATTTGCACTCGAAATCTTCGATTGCAAGATTATTATAAAACAAACTTTTGGCACTGTCAACTTAAAAGTGCTAAAACAATACAAATTAAAAGAAAAAGGTTGAATTCTATCAACCTTATAATAAATTAATATTATTTTTGCTTAATAATTCAATATCCTCATCGCTCCATACAGATGCTTGAACCTCACCAATATGAGCCTTTTGTAAAAAGAACATACATAGTCTTGATTGACCAATACCACCACCGATAGTTAAAGGTAATCTATTATTAATTACATCTTGAACATATGGGTTTTCTAACTTATATTCTTCCTTATGTTCTTTTATTTGTGAAACTATAGACTGGCTATCTACTCTTATACCCATAGATGAAATCTCAAATGCGATATCAAGTAAATCATAATAAAACAAGATGTCACCATTAAACTTCCAGTCATCGTAGTCGGCAGCTCTACCATCATGAGGCTCACCATTAGATAGCTTATTACCAATATTCATTAAGAATACTGCCTTCTTTTCCTTACAAATTAAGTATTCTCTTTCAGATGGTGTCTTATCTGGATATTTTTGTAAAAGTTCCTCTGAGGTAATAAAATATATGTCATTTGGTAATTCTACATATAGCTTAGGAAATTTAGTATAAATTTTATTTTCTAAATCCTTTAATACCTCATAGATATCCTTTACAGTCTTCTTTAAATATTCAACGTTTCTATCTTCCTTAGAGATAATCTTTTCCCAGTCCCATTGATCTACATACGCTGAATGCATAGTATCTAGGTCCTCATCGCGTCTAATAGCGTTCATATCTGTATAAAGACCAGTATGGTTAACAAAGCCATATTTAGCTAAGGCATTTCTTTTCCATTTAGCTAATGATTGAACAATTTCAACCTCATCCTTTATATTATGGATATCGAAAGATACTCTTCTTTCCCAACCACATAAATTATCATTTAAGCCTGATTTAGGGAAAACGAATAAAGGAGCTGAAACTCTTGTTAAATGAAGCTTTTCAGCTAATGCTCTTTCAAATGTATCCTTTACATATTTAATTGCGATTTCAGTCTCTAATAAATTTAATTTAGACTTATAATTTTTAGGAATAATTATTCTCTTCATTCCAAAACACCCACTTTAATTAAAAATTCTTATATATTTTAGCATAAAATTTGAATTATTAAAACAAAAATTGAATTTTATTTTAAAATATATGGATTTTGATGTTTTTCTTCTAAAATTGTAGTAGTTTCATCATGGCCAGGATATACAACTATATTTTCATCTAGTGTATTTACCAATCTATTTAGGCTAGCTTGCATAGCCTCACTATCTCCTGTAGGAAAATCAGTTCTACCACATGATCTACAAAATAGAGTATCACCACTAAATAAATACTTATTATCCATTAAAAAGCACATAGAGCCATTAGTATGACCTGGTGTTTTTAAAGCTTTAAATTTATGACCAATAAGCTCAAATTCTTCTTCATCTTCTACAATTTTAAAATCAAAGTCCATATTTAAAAAAGGATAAACAGTATTGAAATAATCATATAATGATTTATATGGATCACTTAATATATTTTTTTCTTCCTTTGAAATATAAATTGGACCGTTAAAATATTTAATTCCATCTACATGATCTATATGACCATGAGTAATAAGTATTGCCTTCACACTATATCTTTTTGTAATTACTTCTTTAGCTTTTAAAAAGCCTTGACCTGGATCAACTATTACGCATTCATTACCACTTGATATCACATAACAGTTTTCAAATAAAGGTCCACATATAAATTTATCTATCATAATTGATAAAAAAAAAGCTTTAAAAGCTTTTTTTACTTCTTTTCTTTATGTACAGTGTGTTTACGGCAATGAGGACAATACTTCTTAATCTCCATTCTTTCAGGAGTTGTCTTCTTATTTTTGTCTGTATAATAATTCTCGTTCTTGCATTCAGAACAGATTAATTTTACTAAATCACGCATTTTTTTATCCCTCCAAACTGAAGTTTATTCCTAAAGTATTATATCAAACATATTTTTCATTTTCAACTATAATTTGGTTTTTTTCTCTTTTTTTAATTTTATATATTCTAATAAAAGATATAATACATAAAATTATAGTAATAATATTAAATATCATAATAGGATATAAGTTAACAAAAAAGCCATATGTAGCCCAAATAAATGAATTTATAAATAATCCTACCTTTATACATAATTCAGCATTTAAAGCGCTAAAATTGACCATAAAGGCTAAAATTATGGCAGTTGAATAAATTATTGTTCCACATACTGGTAAATAGCCATACCAAGCATTTCCACTATATAGTACGTTAATAACTATTCCCACACTTACCGCAACAGCTACACAAGAAAGTGTAATAGCTAGCTTTACCTTCTTACTATTTGTTT
Source organism: uncultured Caryophanales bacterium (assembly GCA_946626535.1). Next base: position 14,880 of record CAMOUK010000023.1, on the reverse strand, counting down.
TAACAAATAATAAAATAATATTTCTAACTAAAGACATAGATTCTTGAACCATACCACTATAGGCACTTGTCATATATTCTGAGATTATCGCTAAAACATAATTAGAATTCTGTAATAACAATATCTTCTTTTTTTCTTTAAATATTGATGATAATGTAAAAAGTGTATTACCGATAAATGATAATACATTTGCGATAATTGTAATCATAATCTTTTCCTTTTTTCCTTTTAAATATTATCACAATTTGAAAAAAAGTAAACATCTATATATAATATATATGGTGATAATTATGATAAGAACAGAAACTAGAGTAGTTAAGGTTGAAAATAAGCTATTAGGTGGCAATAATCCAATTTTAATTCAATCTATGTGTAATACAAAAACTAAAGATGTTGAAGCTACAGTAAAACAGATAAATGAGCTTGAAAAGCTAGGCTGCGATATTATAAGAGTTGCAGTACTTGATGAATTAGATGCCTACGCAATAGGTGAGATAAAAAAACATATTAATATTCCACTTGTTGCTGATATCCACTTCGATCCAAATCTAGCTTTAATTAGTATTAAGCAGGGTGTAGATAAGATCAGATTAAACCCAGGTAATATTTCAAATAAAGAAAAAATTATTGAAATAGTAAATGAATGTAAAAAAAGAAATATTCCAATTAGAATAGGTGTAAATTCCGGCTCTCTACCTAAAGGAATGCCACTGGAGGCTAAATCATTTATCGCAGCTGCTAAACAGCATATTTCTATATTAGAGGAATTAGATTTCCACGATATAGTTATATCTATGAAGGCATCAAATATCGATTTATGCTATGAGGTATATAAGCTAGCTTCTAAAGAATTTAATTACCCATTACATGTTGGTGTAACGGAGGCAGGAACCTTATTTAAGGGCTTAATTGCTTCTTCTATGGGATTACAAAAAATACTTTCAGAAGGTATAGGTAATACAATTAGAGTTTCTTTAACAGATGATCCAAAATATGAGGTTATGGCTGCAAAAGAAATCTTAAGTGAACTACATCTAAAGGATAACGTCCCAACACTTACTTCTTGTCCTACATGCGGAAGAACTCAGGTTAATTTAATCCCAATCGCAAAGGCAGTTGAAGAATATCTCCAAACAGTAAATAAAAAGATCCACGTTGCCGTAATGGGCTGTATCGTAAATGGTCCTGGAGAGGCTAGGGAAGCTGATTTAGGTATCGCAGGTGGAAAGGGTGAGGCCTTAATATTTAAAAAGGGCGTTCCACTAAGAAAAATTAAAGAAGAAAATATTATTGAAGAATTAAAAAAGGAAATTGATTTATTATAAAAATAGGGCTCAAATTTGAGCCCTTTAATTATTTAATTCCTTATTAAATTCTCTATCTAGATTTGTATCCTCATAATGAAGTCTTACCGCTATACATCTAGCCATATTAGATATTACCTCTTGTTCTGATAGCTGCCAAATTCTTGGAAGCTCAGTAATATCAACTCTAAGATAGCCATACTTCTTACCGAAGGCTTGAATTCTACATACAATCATAGAGTTAATATCTTGCTTACAAGCCATCTCAAAAATTTCTGGGCTTCTAGCTTTTAGCTGCTGTCTTCCATTAACAACAATTAAGCCAGATGAACCTACGATGGAATCATATAATCTAATAGCTATATGGTCATATTTTTGAGTTCTTGATAGCTTTGATATTTTTTCCAAATACATATTTCTTTCTGTTTCAATACAAATATGATCAGATAAGAATAATGAATTTAGATAGGTAATGGCATTTTTAATTGCCTTTAAAATACCAGTCTTACTAAAAATAATAGATGCAATTTCTCTATTGACCTCGACTAGATTCTTTTCAGATTCTCTAGCCTTATCAATATCGATATTAGCATGCTTTTCAGGAAGATAGATGATAAAGCAGTTTCTACCCTTTGTCTTTCCTCTATATAATGCCTTATCGCACTTTTGGAATAGTTCTTCATAATTTGAAGCGTTAAGAGGATATCTAGCAATACCACTAGTTATAGTAATAGAGTTATCAATTCCCATATATTTTTCATTTCTAAGACCACTATTTACGTCGTGAGCAATTTGCCAAATATCATCATATTCCTCACAGTCCTCAACAATATATAAGAATTCATCCCCACCGTAACGTCCAATTACGATATCATCGCCTAAAAGCTTCTCAATGTTTTCTACGAATTTAACTAATACTTCATCACCAATTGCGTGGCCATAATTATCGTTAATGTTTTTAAAATTATCGATATCTAGCATACACATCGCAAAGCTCTTCTTACTATCAATTAGATAGTTTGCGTAAGAAATAATAGTTTCCCTATTTAATGCCTTTGTCAATGAATCGAAGGCATAATCTAAGCCTCTTTCTTTAAAAAACTCTCGCTCTAACAACTTCTCATTTGTCATAGTATCACAGCCTTTTTCTTATAATTGAATCGTAACTTGCAATTTTATTATATATTATATTTTTTTATTTTTCAATTACCACCAATTTTAAAATCATATCCTTGATGACTTTACTTAATACTATCATCTGCTTATTATTTGATAGCATTATGTCCTTAAGTTTCTTATTTCCAACCTCTAAATTTAAATTAATTTTACCATTATCATTAAAGTAGGCATTACTCATTGCCTGTTTAGAAAAATGAACACTTTCGCAGGCAAAATTATATAATTTCCCAAAGCCCTTATAATCTTTATCTACTAGCTTTTTTAGATAATTATCGCTCATATTTTGTTCTGCCTCTTCATCAACTATAATATCAGAAACTCTTTTTCCCTCATCTATCATATTAACATATTCATCAACACCAATAAGCTTGGCGGCTTCTAAAGCTAAGCAATTATCACATAATAATCTTAAAAGCGATATTTGAATTGTCATATTATAGCTTTTAATCGAATATTTAGCAGCATCTAAAATATCTTTAGTCTTTTTTATAATCATCGCACTAAATACGACTCTTCTATTGGTGATACTTTTATATTTTTTTTGAACTAATGCTAAAACCTTCTCTAATTCTTCTATCGCATCATCAATATTTTTAATCTCTTCATTCATAAAAATTCTCCCATTTAAAAAAGCCATTAATTAGGCTTTTTTCATTCTATAAACCTCAGCCTCAGCTAATATGTTAATTGAAATTGAGGTCATTATAAATATTACATAAGCAACGGCAAGTAAAACTAATAATGTTATCTGCTTAAAAGGTATAAGCATTAATAAGAAGAATATTAATACTAAGAAACCTGCAGATATTAAGAATAATAAAAATATCATAAGTAATACTAAAGATATTAATTTAATATTCATAACATCCTTAAATTTAATACTATTATCCCTTTGAGCAAAATAAGCCTTTATAACCATAAGGAAAGCAAATAGTACTGCTGAAATAATTGATGAGATATATACAGCAGGTGTCCAAAGTGATGTTAAATAGCCTATTAAAGCAACTATACCAGCAGATAAGATAAAATCTATTGCCGCAACAAGTAAAGCTCTTAAAATGCTTTTTGGAGCCCATTTCTTTCTAATTAAACTACCAGTTAAAAAATATCCTCCAAGTAATCCTACACCTAAAAAGCTAAAAAATATAACATAATATGTAAGCATAGAATTATAGCTGGATAAGATTTCAGCTTTAATCGCATCCTTATATGTCGCATAATCTTCTACTGCAGTTGAAAAGAAATTCTCAATAGTACCAAGTAGCCAATTTTCCTTAAATAGAACTCTAATTAAATCTGTAAAGCTATTCCATGGTAGGGCTCTTGATTCAGTAATTAAATAGTTTATTAAATCATTTACTTGAATGCTGGCACCATTTGCCAAATCCTTTACCCTATTTAATAAATCATCTATTTGATTTCTAGCTCCAAAATAAACAATTAAAGAACCAATACCTAGTCCACCTAAAATAAATACTAGAGGAATCCAAAAATATTTAAATGACGTAAAATAAATCTTTAAGCTATTTTTAATCATTTTTCTTCTCCAATATTATTTACATATTTTTTAAAATTAAAGCTAGTATGTAAATCATCTAATATATATCCTAAATTAGAATATTTTTTATCATAATATGAAAAATTATAATCCTTATATTTTTTATTTGATGTAAAAAACAATTTATTTTTTGCTTCAAATTTATCAAATGCTATAAAATCTAATTCATCTAATTCATTTTGATCATTAAATTTATAAATTAAATTATTATAATTAATTCTTTTCTTTCTTTTAGCCCACTTTCTTGCAGCTGAGCTAAATGAATCATAATGTAAAAATATAATTTCTACATCATCAAGCTTACCACAAATTAAATCATCTACTTTTCTAAGTAAGGCTTTTTCATCCTTTCTTTTTAGCATCTCATAACAAGATAATGTGTTTGCCTTTACTTCCTTTAATTCTAAGCTTAAATAATAATTTAGATTATTAATAAGCTTAATATATGATTTTGGAGGTATAACAAGCCCAATAGTTGGAGTTAAATATTTTAAATTATAATTATCATAATAATGGCCTGCCCAGCAATTATTACAAATAATAGAAAAGCTCTTATTCTTTAAACCAATTCTTCTTACTGGTGCTAAAAAGGATTTAATAATTCTTTTTAATGATTTTAATTCATAATCATCTACAAATATAGGATTTGTATTATATGTTTTATTATCAAAGTTTTTATTATATTTAATTAAATAAATACTTGAAAATATTAATATAAACCAAACCTCCTTATGATATATACCCATAACAACATATGAAGCTAAGGCTATATATGATACGAAGGATAGATTTAATAATAAATCCTTTTTATCCTTAATATATTTAAATGACATATAATACATTATTATAATATATGCCACATATAAGGCAAAGCCTACGATACCGCCCTTAAAAATAGCACCAAAATAGCCATTGTGGAAAATTGGTATGTCATAATTCATTTCATTATCATACCAAATACCAATATCTGAATGAATAAATGAGCCAAAGCCATTACCAAATATCTTATTTGTTAATTTAGAAGCCTTAAATGTTCCAGATATTAAATATACCTCATAGGCTCTCCATGATGTATATACATTATTAACATCAGTAAAATCCTGGAAGGGATTTAATTCATTAAAGGTCTTATCAAATCTAGAAACTATATTTTTAAAATATTCTATATTCATTAAAACACTTAAGCACGCAAAGCCAATAGTAGCTACTACTATAGTTTCTTTCTTATATTTAGTAAATAAGAAATAATACATAAACATAAAGGCAATAATTAAGGCAAGAAGTATAAAGCCCGCTCTTGAAAATGAAATAAAGGCCATACATGCATTAAATAGTGATAAAATGATAGTTAATAGCTTAAATCTTTTAATAAATAAAAATGAAATAGGAGCGATAAAATTAACTAAATAGCCTGCATTACTTATATTTCTTAGTGTCATATAATCAATTTTATCTTCTGGGTTATTAGCCTTATAATCAATTATTTGTTTTAAGGTATATAAGCCCATAATAGTTCCAACAATTAATATTGCCCAAAAAAGCTGTTCTTTTTTTAAGCCTGTTGAAAAATAGCTTATCGCAAGTAATATTACCGCAAGTGTATTAGAATGATAAAATATATCTCTAATATAGCCATGAGCTCCATATGCCTTTAAATAAGGTATTCCCATTACTCCACCTAATATTAAATATAATATTAAAGGAATAGTAATTATAAATAATTTATTAATTGGTATCTTCTTATTTTGAATAAAATCTAATAATAAAAAGAAACAAAATATAATCGCAACACCAACTAAAAAGGCCTCAGATGATACAAAATGATATGCTAATGTTAAAGCAATTAACAAATAAAATTTATAATTATTTTCTATATATTTTATAATTTTAAACATATAAATTTTCCTCAACTTCTTTAACATGCTCACTAAATGATTTAATTTTTAAATCATATTTAAAATAATCATTTAGCCTATTTTTATCATCAACTAAATTATTTAACAAAATAGATAATTCCTCTTTATTATTAAATATATAATTTGGATTAACTAAATCCTTTGATCCAACATTATTTGATACTATAACTGCTGTTTTATTAGCTAAAGCCTCAATTACTACAAAGCCAAAGGATTCAATATTTGTAGATGGAACTAAAACAACATCTATATTTTTATAAATATCTTTTAAATCATCGTATTCATATGGTCCTTTATAATCTATATAGCTTCTTTTAATTAGATTATCCTTTCCATATGTTATAAGCTTAAAGTTACCATCAATATTATCTAATACATCAATTAATAAATTATAGCCCTTTTCTTCTCTTTGCTCACCAAAAAAGCCAATTCTTAATATATTAGAATCACTTTTTTTAACATCATTTATTTTAATATCACTATGAGTAATAGGTATAATAACACTATTAACATCAATATATTTTTTATAAATATCTGATGTTAATTTAGAATTATAATGAATAACATCACAAAGCTTTAGGATTTTTAAATAATAATCATAAAGCTTTTTTGATTTTTCTAAATAATTATTTTTATATTTTTCAGTTATTATAACATCTATATTTTTCTTTTTATTAAATATCTTCTTAATAAACTTAAATTTCTTTAGGCCATTTATAAAAGGACTTCTACTTAAATATAGCTTTTTTGTAGAAGGACAAGTTAATGATAGCTTAACATTATTTAAATCATTTTTTTCTTTATCTAAATAATATTTAGATGAAAGTGAAATAGGATAAAAATCATGAGCTGTAAATATAATTTTTACATTTAGCTTCTTTAAAACCTCTAAAAATTCTAAATATAAGCCTTGAATAGTATGAATATGAAATACATCTATTTTTAGCTTTTTAATTAATTCTTCAAATTTATTAGGATTTATTTTTTTAATAAAATCATCAGGCTCTTTAACTCCATATGTTAATGAGCAGGGAAGTGATGAATAAAAAAGAATCTTCTTACCCTTAATTTTAAATCTTAATTCCTTTTTATACTTATATGGAAGCATAATAAAAACATTATGATTTTTAGACTCCTCATAAAATAAATCTGTTGCGTATTTAGTTAAGCCTCCTGATGCGTAAGGAGGTAGTCCAAAACAATAATGTATTATGTTCATACTTCTTCCTATTTTATAAATATATTTTCATACCGGCTAACTATCTTAGTCCAGTTATATTCCTTTATAATTCTATTTGTTGAAAGCTCATCAAGCCTATTAATTTCTTCTTTTGTTAAACCTTCAGTCTTTTCAATAATATTTTTTAAATTATCCTTTGAAAAATATAAGGCAGAATCCAATGCGACCTCCTTATTAAAAGGACAATCATATAAAATGTTTAATTTAGTTAAGGCAAGACCTTCTAAAAGTGAAGGATTAGTTCCTCCAACCATATGACCATGAATATAGGCAAAGGCCATCTGTCTTATTTGTTTTAATAAATCAGTATCATAAATTGCCCCAACAAATCTAATTCTTTCATCATTTGAAAAATGAAGCTTCTCTTCTAATTCATCAAACAATTTATTATTTTGATGATTTGTTATAATTATTAGCTTTTTATTTGTTATAGTTTTCATAAATTCCTTAATTATTTCATAATAATTATTTTCAGGAACAAATCTACCAACAACTAAATAATAACCATAGTCTTCAATTTTATTATTTAGCTTAAAGACATTATATTTATTATTTAATTCATTTTTTTCATAATCAGCACCATAGGCTATAAATGTTGTATTATTCTTTTTATATTCTTCTTCAATATATTTTTTTATATTGATAGAATCTGAAACTATTAAATCAGCTTTTTTAACCATCTTCTTTTCAGAATACTTCCAATATTTTCTAATAAAATAATTCCATTTACTTCTTTTCCATTCATGTCCATCTGGATTTAAAATAATTCTACCATTTAGCCTATGAATCTTTTTAGCATATTTTTTAATAACTAAGCCTATTCTACAAGCTAAAATTAAAACATCAAATTCCTTAATATCATTTTCCTTTACATATTTAATAATATATTTTAAGGCCTTTATATCAGCAACAAGTGCCCTAGCCCCACCCTTTTGTTTAACACATAAATTAAAACAATGAGCATCATTATATGTAAAATCACCCGTCTTATCTGATATACAGGCAACATGATATTGAATATTTTCATTTATTTTTCTTTTAGTTAAATTCTCAACAAATGTCTCAAATCCACCATAATTAGCTGGTAATCCCTTACAGCCAACAACAAATACATTTTTCATAATTTTCCCCATATAAAACTCTATTTATTTTAACATTTTTTACATATAAAAAAAAGATTGATTTTTTATCAATCTTTTCATTTATTAATTATTAGTTTCTTTAATTATTTCTAATTCCTTTAAATAATCTAAAACCTCTTGATTATTATGACCAATTTCTTCTAGATGAGCGATAATCTCATCAATCTTTTGAAGCTCAAATGGATTTTTAGAATATTCTACATAAATCTTATCATTTTGAGTCTTAGTCGCATTAGCTGTCTTTAATAATAATTCCTCATATAGCTTTTCACCAGGTCTTAAGCCTGTAATCTTAATATCGATATCTTTGCCTAGTTCTAAGCCTGATAGCTTAATCATATTTTTAGCTAAATCGATAATTTTAACAGGCTCACCCATATCAAGGATGAATTTTTCTCCACCAGCTGCGTAGGCTCCTGATTCGATAACTAGTCCACATGCTTCTGGAATAGTCATAAAGAATCTAGTAATTTCCTCACTTGTTACAGTTAGAGGGCCTCCACTTCTAATTTGAGATTCAAATAGCGGAATAACAGATCCATGAGAGCCTAATACGTTACCAAATCTAACCATTGAATAGTGTGTATTTTTAGATTTAGCATTCCATGCCTCAACAACCATTTCACAAAATCTCTTAGAAGCACCCATGACATTTGTTGGTCTTACAGCCTTATCTGTAGAAATTAATACCATCTTTTCAGTCTTATATTTATCAGCCATTTTAGCGACATTATAGGTACCTTTTATATTGTTTTTAATAGCCTCATACGGAGAGTCCTCCATTAAAGGCACATGCTTATGCGCTGCCGCATGGAAAACAATATTTGGCTTATATGTCTTAAATATTTCTTCTAGTCTATTTTGATCTCTTACAGAGCCAATTAAAACTAGATAATTAGGCTTATTATCATAAGCTCTATATTTAATATCTAGCTCAGTCTTTAATTCATAGGCTGTATTTTCATAAATATCAAATATAATAACCTGTTTTGGATTATATTCTAATACCTGTCTTACAATTTCAGAACCGATAGAGCCTCCTCCACCAGTAACTAAAATAGTCTTACCAGCGATAAATTCAGATAGCTTAGATTTATCTAGATTAATTTGATCTCTACCTAATAAATCGGCAATTTCAACACTTCTAATTGTTTCAGAAATATTAGATTGTAATAATTTAGTTTTATCTGGAAGGATTCTAACTGAAACATTATGATAATCAATCATATTAGTTATTTCCTTAACCTTTGCCATACCTACTGATGGCATAGCGATAATAACCTCATCACAAGCTAGCTTTTCAACTATAGTATTGATTTCAGATACAGGTCCATAAACCTTTACACCCTCAATCATAGTTGAAATCTTATCCTTAGAATCATCTAAGAAGCCTACAACCTTAGTACCAAATTCAGGTCTAGATAATTCATTATATACCATAACACCGGCATCACCAGCACCAACAACTAGGGTCCTTTTAATAACCTTTTGTCTTTCCTTCTTATGATAGAAGGTTGTTAAAACATCCATTATTAGATATCTAGAAGCTACTAAATATACAAATTCTAATAAAATTAAAACGACATAAACATGCATATTAAAGCCTGTTATTTGGTCAATTTGAGCATTTCTAGATAATAATAATGCGATTAAGTCAAAGGCGTAAATAACTGCAGCAAATCTACCTAAACTACGTCTTATTTTATACATATATAATAAGCTATAGTTTCCAGCAATAAAGCTTATTAAAACCTTAATGGCAGATAAAATCATCGCAGTAAAGAATAGATGAACTGGAACTACATTACCATAATACCAGCTCGCAAATACTGCAAGCAGTGTAAAGGCAATAAAGTCGCCAAGCATGATTCCCGCCTTATATATAAACTTCTTCCAAGTCATAAAATCACACCCCTACTCTACTGTAACACTCTTAGCTAAATTTTTAGGCTTATCAGGATCTATACCTTTAGCAACACTTAAATAATAAGCCATTAGCTGCATAGGTATAATAGCAATTGAAGCTGTAAATAGATTATTGATATTTGGTAAATATTCTTGGGCTACTGAAGCCTCTTCTACATCATATTTACCATAATCAACTACGGCTAAAACCTTACCCTTTCTAGATTTAACCTCAATCATATTTGATTTCATCTTTTCATATAGCTCATCTTGAGTAGCACAAGCTACGACAAATACATGATCATCAATTAAAGAAATTGTACCATGCTTTAATTCACCTGCAGGATATGCTACAGCATTAACATATGTAATTTCCTTTAGTTTTAATGCGCCCTCTAAGCATACAGCATAATCAATTCCACGACCGATATAGAAAATATCCTTGATGTATAATAATCTAGAAATATTCTTTTGGAATCCTTCTTTTCTATCAATTATTTCTTGAACCTTAGAAGGAATTGTTTGAAGCTCATTAATATATCCTAAATACTGTTTTTCATCAATAACATTATTAATTTTTGAAAATTGTAATGCCAGTAGATAAAATACGATTAGCTGACATGAATATGCTTTTGTTGTCGCAACAGCAATTTCAGGTCCAGCATATGTATATAGGTTGAAGTCAGCATCTCTTGTAATTGTAGATTTTTGTACATTACAAATAGCAGCTGTTTTAATACCCATAGCTTTACACTTTAATAATGCCTCATGAGTATCCTTTGTTTCACCAGATTGTGAAACAACAATGCAAAGCGCATTATCTCTCATTTTATAATTTCTATATTTAAATTCAGAAGCTAATTCTACTCTTACATTAATACCTGAAATTTCTTCCATAATATACTGTGCTACAACGCCAGTATGATATGCAGATCCGCAGGCATAGATATATACATTTTTAATACCTTTTAAAACATCATCAGTTAAGCCTGTATCACTAAAATCAATTTCACCATTTTTTAAATAAGCTCTTAATGTATCAGTAATTGCCTTAGGTTGTTCTTCAATTTCCTTTAGCATGAAATGAGAATATTCACCCTTATCAACCATATTGGCATCCATATCAATATGAGTTAATTCTTTTTTAGATGTAATATCATCACCATTTAAGTCGTAGAAAGTAACACTATCTTTTGTAATTCTTCCACATTCATAATCATCTACATAATAAACCTGATTTGCAAATTTAATGATGGCTGGAACATCTGATGCTAAATATGAAGCATTCTTTCCTTTAGCAACAATAAGTGGGCTTCCCTTTTTAGCAAACCATAATTCATTAGGATAATTTTTAAACATTAAAACTATAGCGTAAGAGCCTCTAGCTCTAACCATAGCCTTATTTATAGCGTCAATAGGACCCTTTTTATATTTCTTACAATAATAATCAATTAGTTTAATTATTACCTCTGTATCAGTTTGAGAATAAAATTTATAGCCATTATGAAGTAATTTTTCCTTTAATTCCTCATAATTTTCAATGATACCATTATGAACGCCAATAACATTATAATCATCAGAATGATGAGGATGAGCGTTAGCTTCTGTTGGTAGTCCATGTGTTGCCCATCTTGTATGACCAATACCTGAATTACCTTTAACAGCCTTACCATCATCAGTCTTCATAATTAAATTATTTAATTTACCTTCAGCCTTAACTATCATTGGCTTTAAATCATTTTTTCTAACAGCTATACCAGCTGAATCATAGCCACGATATTCAAGTCTTGATAAGCTATGTAATAATATAGGAGCAGCTTCATCTTCGCCTACATAACCAACAATTCCGCACATATATTAGTCCTCCTTCTTATAGCCTTTATCTACAATAACATTTATAACACTGTTACATAAATTTTTACAATCTTCTTCACTTTGAGCCTCTACCATTACTCTAATCAGTGGCTCAGTACCTGATGGTCTAACTAAAATTCTTCCGCTATTATCTAGCTTCTTTTCAACATCATTTATGGCCTTTAATACATCTTCATCATTTAAGACGACATTTTTATCCTTAACCTTAATATTAATTAATGTTTGAGGATAAATCTTTAAGCCTTCAATTAGCTCATCGATAGATTTATTAGTCTTTTCTAAAACCTCTAAAAGCTTTAATGATGTTAATATACCATCACCTGTAGATGCTAGATTCTTAAATATAATATGACCTGATTGTTCACCACCGATGATACAATCATTTTTCTTCATATATTCATAAACATATTTATCGCCAACAGCTGTTTTAGCATAATTAATATTTGAATCATCTAAAGCCTTATATAATCCAAAATTAGACATTACTGTAGTAACAACTGTATTATTAGTTAATTTATTAATTGATTTTAAATATTTACCACAAATATATAAAATATGGTCTCCAGATAAAATAGAGCCATCCTTATTTACAAATAAGCATCTATCTGCATCACCATCATAGGCAAAGCCTAAATCTAAATTATTTTCCTTAACTAATTTAGATAAGCCCTCCATATGAGTTGAGCCACAATTATTATTAATGTTTTTACCATCTGGATTATCATTAATAATAATTGAATCATAGCCTAGCATATCAAATAGCTTTTTAACACCTGTTGCGCTACCATTAGCTAAATCAAAGCCAATTTTTAAATTAAGCTTCTTTGGGGCTATTTCATATAAATGATTTATATATTTATTCTTACCAGAATTAAAATCTATTGTTTTACCCTTTTCATCAAGCTCAATTAGCTTACCATTATCGATGAATTCCTCAAGCTTTTCAATAACAGCCTCATCCATCTTTTCTCCACAATTATTAATAAGCTTAATACCATTATCATAATATGGATTATGTGATGCTGAAATCATAATACCACAAGAAAAGCCCTTAGCTAAATAAGCAACGCTTGGAGTTGTTGTTACACCTAAAATATAAGCATCAGCTCCAAAATCACAAATACCCTTTACAAGGGCATTTTCTAAGTTAGTTCCAGAGATTCTTGTATCTCTTCCAATAACAAACTTAGAGCCCTTCTTATAATATTGAGCTAAAAAATTACCAATCTTATATGCATGAATTTCAAGAAGAGTCTTATTAAATTCTCCTCTAAAACCATCTGTTCCAAAATACTTTCCCATTATCTTTTTAAAACAACCTCATTATTCTTAAAAATTGAATTTGCATCCACAACACCTCTAACACTTGAAAGAGGATATACATTACTATTTCTTCCGATTATAGTACCAGGATTTAAAACTGAATTACAGCCAACCTCTACATAATCACCTAAGAAGGCACCAACCTTCTTTAAATTAGTTTCTATATTATTTTCTTTATTATGAATCACAACTAAGCTCTTATCTGATTTAACATTAGATGTTATTGAACCAGCCCCCATATGTGATTTATAGCCTAAAATTGAATCGCCAACATAATTAAAATGAGGAACCTGTACATTATTAAAAATAATAACATTCTTTAATTCTACTGAATTACCAATAACGCAGCCATCGCCTACTAAGGCAGCTCCTCTGATAAAAGCTGAATGTCTAACCTCTGTATTTTCTCCAATAATACAAGGTCCATTTATATAAGCGCTAGGAAAAATCTTCGCAGTCTTATGAATCCATACATTTTCATTTACTAAATTATATTCATTCTTATCAAGCTTATTTCCTAGCTCAATAATTAAATTAGAAATACCCTTTAAAGCTTCCCATGGGTATGTAAAATTACTTAAATATTCCTTAGCTAAAGTATTATTCAAATCGAATAGATTCTTAATTTCAACATTCATATTTTACTCCAAATTACCTGTTTATATTAATATATAAACACACTTATGTTATATTATAACAAATATTTATATTTTATTAAATAGATAAAAATTAAAAAAAGAGGCTCAAAATGCCAAAAAATTCTTAGCATTTAAGCCACTTTTTTACAACCAGAATCCAACACTACATTATATTTTATATAAAATTCTTAAAAAACTAATCTTATGATTCTTCCTTTAACTATTTTATCCATATTCCATTTTAAACGTATCGAATTCGATGCGGTTAAAATTTTCATTATTCAAGATTTCCCATAGGCCAATAAAATCAATAGTACAATTTCATCCAGTTTTGTATAGGATAACTTGCTTCTTAATTAATTCAACTAAATATCTTCTTTTACATCTTCAGTTTTTTCAGCATACCGTCTCAACATATGTTTGGTATTAATAAATGCTAATAAATCACTATTTTTCAGAGTGTGCGACTATTGTAATGATGATATTTTATTTTAAAGTATTATATAGTTTTAAGAATTTTGTATCATTCATTTGCTCATTAGTGATATATTTTCCATCTTTAAATAATGCATATGTAGTTATAGGAGTAGGAGCATTTTGTGCTTCTTCTTTACTACTTATATGGATTGCTTTAAATAGAATATTATTATCTTTAGCTGTTTGTTCTACAATTGGAACATATTTTCCATTGAACGGGCATTGACTTGTATAGTATAAAACATAGCCTGATTCTTCAATATGTGGGTGTTTTGCACATTCTTTAAACATTGGTTTTGATGCATTCTTATCAAATGGAAAGT
>CAMOUK010000022.1 GCA_946626535.1 uncultured Caryophanales bacterium | reverse complement strand
ATATACTTTGAGAAAAATCATTGACATATGCAATATTATTTTATATTTTTTATTATTTTTTCTCAAAAATGATATAAAAAAGAGCCTTACTCATAAATTAATTAGCGAGTGTGCGGCTCTAGTTCATCGAATCAACATTAGCATAAGCCTTCATAAAATCATCACTAGCTTTTGCAACATCATCAAAGATTTTACTTATACGATTATAATCTTCTTCTGTTATTGATTTATATTTATGATTTTCATCTTCCTCATAATATGGCTTAAGTTCCTTAAAAAACTTATCCATATTATTTTTATAATTTATCCATTCATTAATATTTTCTGGTTGTAGCTCATTACAAATATAATTATATATTAATTCCATTTCGTTTAATCTCATTGCTATATCTCCTATACTTTAGAATTATTTTATCATATTAAACGCAACAAACATGCAACACTATTTTTTTAAAAAATAATATCTGCTTATATATTTAATAGCCAATAATTAAAAAGCCCAGTTCAACCGAACTGAGTTTTTCATTAATCATTTTTTAAGCCTTCTTCAATTGCAGGCTTAGTTAATTCAATATTAGTATCTATTTCTATTTTTGTACTTTCTACTAATTTATCCTCAATATCATTTTTTAAGCTTTCCTGTAAAGATTTACTATCAGCTATTTTCTTTTCTAGCTCCTGTTGTTGTTTTACAGGATCAACCTTTTCTTCCTTTACAACTGGTGCTGCCTTTTTTGGTTGAAGCTTTGGAACTCTTTCAGTACCACCTTCAGTTTTAGTTCTAACTGGAACATGACCAAGAATCTTTTTAAAATCAACCTTTTTCTTTTCTGACTTAGGACCATTATTAGTTCTTAGTCCTCCTTTTTTTCTTTCGCCTTTTTTTACTATACCCTCTACTTTTACTTCTAGCTTTTTTTCTCTTAATACTGCGTTAGACTTTAAATCTTGTTTTGTTGGCACATCAAGATTTAAGCCTCTAACTGCATTAACCATTTTATTTATTTGAGGCTGTAATGTGTGAGTTTCTCTACAAGATTCAATTACCTTTTTACAGAAATCAGCTCTATATTTTCCAGCTCCACTCAATCTTGAAATTTGTTTTGCGGTTGGAAGCTCGCCTTCCTTTAATTTTGGGAATTTGTGGCGCAAATAACGCATAGCTGCATCCTCTAATGCTTTATCATCACCATAACCATCCTTTAGCTTATTTTTATAATCATTAAAGGTTTTCTTAAAATCCTTATATTCCTTTGATGTTTTATTTAGCCTTTTCTCCCAAGTTCCTGGATTTTGTTTTTTAAATGCATTTTCAATGGAATGATCATATTCAGGTAATCTAGCTTCAATTCCCTTTAAAATATCATAGGTAATAACCTTACCATTTTCAAAGCCCTGATATTTAGATTTAAAATCAGCCCTTAAATCTCTAATTTCATCCTTGAATAAATTGATGAAATTTTTTCTATTCTTATCTAAATTATAGATATAGCCCTTATATTCAGAACCTTTTAATTCATTATCCTCCTTTGGCTTTATTGAATTATAAAATTCATCATCCTCAAGCTTAGCTTGGATAAAGCCAACCGGATCTGAGAAGAAATATTTTAAGGCTGCATCATATTCCTTAGATTGCATATTAGTTAAATCATTAGGATTAGCTTCAAGCTGTTTTTTAGCAACCTGCATAGCTACCTGATTTTTTAAAGTATAAATTAATTCAGTTAATTGAATTTTAATTATTTTTCTATCAAGACCATATTTTAATATATATGCGATAGATTTATCGATAGCATCCATTTCATTATCACTTTGAACAGATTTGAAAGTATCAATTAATCCATGAATGGTGCATTCATATAATTCTTTTCTTTTTGTTTCCTTCATAATAATCGCCTCACTTTTATTACTTATTGGTATTATACAATATTGATTGCAACAAACATGCAACACATTTTTTTAAAAAAACAGCTTCAAGAATTACATTATCCTGAAGCTGTTTACAAATTAATATTTACTTTTCTATTTTTTTCAATCTAAAAATTACTGTAAAAATTCTTTACATTTTGATTTTAATATATCACAAGATTTTTTAAATTTAACATTTTCCTCTTCTGTTAAATGAAGTTCTACTATTTCCTTTGCACCTTCATTATTAATAATTGTAGGGACACTAATATAACAATCATTAACACCATATTCACCATTTAAATATACAGATACAGGAAATACTTTATTCTCATCATATAATATTGATTTTAAAATACCTGTTACAGATGCTGCTATACCATATGATGTATTTCCTTTTTTAGTAAATACATCCCAACCAGCATTCTTAACATCCTCTAAAAATCTTTCATATGGATTATCACCAATTCTTGATACATTATCCTTAAATACATTATCTATGTCTTTTCCGCCAATAGTAGCTGTAGACCAAGCTATCATTTCTGAATCACCATGTTCACCAATAACATAGGCGTGAACACTTGAAGGTGATACATCTACCGTTTTTGCTATATAATAATGTAATCTTGCTGTATCTAGAGTTGTACCACTACCAATTACCTTTTCATGTGGAAGACCAGAAATCTTCCAAGCATAGTAGGTCATTACATCAACAGGATTTGAAACGATTAACAAAATCCCATTAAAGCCAGAAGCCATAACAGATTCAACAATTACCTTCATTATATTTTTATTTTTAGCTAACAATTCCATTCTATCACTTAGATTAGAATTCATTGGAACTGATGCGGTTATAATTACTGAATCAGCATCCATACAATCAGCATATGTGCCACTTCTTACAATAGTCTTATGATTCATAAATTCCATTGCGTGCATCATATCCAATGCTTCACCCATAGCCTTTTTTTCATTTATGTCGATAACAACAATTTCACCACAAATACTTTGATTCATGATTGAATAAGCAATGGATGTTCCAACCATGCCAGCTCCAACAATAACAACCTTACCACGATTCATTAATAATACCTCTCATCTTCTATAGCCATTAAAAACCTAGTTATTTTTAGAAAAAATAAAAGTCTCAAAATTAACTGAGACTTGAAATTTTAAGATGGTGACCTGTACGGGGTTCGAACCCATAAATGCATGCGTGAAAGGCATGTGTGTTAACCGTTTCACCAACAGGCCATGTATATTAATTGAGCCGTCTTCGACTCAAGCATTATGATTATATCAAAACGAAATATCGTTGTCAACAACAAATTTTATAATTTTTAGGCTACAGCCAAAATAACTGACTGTAGCCTAATTTTTAACTACATAAATGCGAATAAGCCTAGTGCTTCTTCTTCATTTTTATCAGGTAAATTGCCAAATACGTGAGTATTTTCAAATTCCTCAAATAATGATTGATTTATCTTTCCACGCTTCTGTGCATCCTCCTTAGATTTAAAAGGAGCTTCATTTCTAGCTTCAACTATTGATAAGGCAACCTTCTCACCAAGTGAATCAACTGCGATAAATGGAATTCTTAAATTACCATCTTCTATTTCAAATACAGTAGCTGATGATTTATTAATATCAACTGGAAGGAATTTAATTCCTCTAAGTGTCATTTCACGAGCCACCTGTAGGGCAGTGATTAAATCGTCGTCCTTTGCAGTTTGATTTGGCTTAGAAGCAATTTCTTCTATCTTAGCTTGAATTGCCACAGGTCCACCTAAGAAGGCAGAAACATTATATGCCTTAGCTCTCTTACTAAACCAAGCTGAATAGAATAGAGCAGGTGCATATACCTTAAACCAAGCAATTCTTAAGGCCATCATAACATAGGCTATGGCATGAGCCTTAGGGAACATGTATTCGATTCTTTCACATGACCAAATATACCAGTCATCAACATTACAAGCCTCTAAATCCTTTTTGAAGCCATCATTCCATTTAGCAATATCATCCTTATTATTCTTATGTAATTTACCTTTTCTAACAAATTCCATAATCTTGAAAGCCTTTAATGGGTCTAGATGATATTTATTGATTAAGTCAACCATGATATCGTCACGACAACCAATAATGTCCTTAAAAGGAATTACACCAAATGGACTTCTTTCTGATACTAATTCCTGAGCGTTTGTAGCCCAAACGTTAGTACCGTGTGATAGACCTGAAATTTTAACTAGCTGAGCAAAGGTTGAAGGCTTAGTTTCAAGAAGCATTTGACGAACGAAATTTGTACCAAATTCAGGAACTGCGAATGATGCAACCTGGCTTCCTAAAACATCGGCTTTTACACCGATAATATCAGTTTCATTAAATAATCTATATAGATTCTTATCATCTACTGGAATATCTTGAGGAGTTGTAAATGGGAAATCCTCCTGATGCTCATGAACGTAATCCATCAAATATTTAATAATTGTTGGATCATCGTGTCCTAGTACGTCTAGCTTAAGTAGGTTATTCTCAAATGAGTGATAATCATAGTGAGTTGTTCTAAAGGCATTTGTTGGATCATCAGCTGGATATTGAATTGGGGTAACATCAAATATATCAATTCGATGTGGTACAACAACAATACCACCTGGATGCTGACCTGTTGAACGCTTAATGCCAACTAAATGGCTAGCGATTCTATCCATCTCGCAAGATCTAAAATTCTTACCCTTTCTCTCGCAATAGCCCTTTACATAGCCATAGGCGTTCTTATCAGCAATAGTACCAACAGTACCGCCTCTAAACGCATATTCGTATCCAAATATACTTCTTATAAATTCATGAGCTCTAGCCTGATAATCTCCTGAGAAGTTTAAATCGATATCAGGAACCTTATCTCCATCGAAGCCTAAGAATGTTTCAAATGGAATGTCGTGGCCATCCTTCTTTAAAGGCTTACCACAAACAGGACATAGCTTATCATCTAAGTCAAATCCATCATCTACACTCTCTAAGTAAGGCATCAATGCCTCCTCATTTGGAGTCATTGGATATTTTTCCTTTTCCTCATCACTTAATCTAATCGCATGGAATTTACAATTAGGGCATCTATAATGTGGAGCTAGGGCATTAACCTCTGTAATATTCATCATAGTTGCTACAACAGATGAACCAACAGATCCTCTAGATCCTACAATATAACCATTTTCAAGCGAATTTTTAACCATTAAATGAGAAACATAATAAACTGAAGCATAGCCATTTGAAATAATAGAATTTAATTCTCTATCAATTCTAGCCTTAATAATTGGATGTGGATTTTCACCATACATTTTTAATGTATTTTCTTTTACTATCCTTTCTACTTCTCTTTCAATTGAAGGAACAAATAGTGGTGCTCCCTTAAATTCATCATCAGCTGGAGCAAACATCTCAGACTTAAATGTTTGGAATCTTTCAATTTTATCAGCAATTAAGTTAGTATTAGTAACTACTATTTCATATGCTAAATCCTTATCAAGGAATGAAAATTCATCAAGCATTTCCTTTGTTGTTCTTAAATGAGCATCTGGCTCAACTGCATATCTAGCAAGTCTATGAACTCCACCACCAATTTGAGGTGAATTAATTAAAATAGATCTATATTTTTTATCAGCTGGTCTTAAATAGTGAGAATTAGAAACTGCAACAACAGTTTTATCTAATTTTTTAGCTGCGTTAATAATTTTTATAATTATCTCTTCTATATTTTTCTTACCATCTGGAAGTGAATCATATAAATGAGCATAGCCTGAAGGAGGTAATACTTCAATATAATCGAAATATTTCATCTCATTTTCTAATTCCTCTTCACTTCTTAAATAAGCATATTCAAATACCTTACCTAAATAAGTACCAGAGCCAACTAAAATTCCATCACGATGAGCCTCAACTACGCTCTTTAAGCATCTAGCATCTCCAGCTAGATGGGTAGTTAGGGCATCTGATAAAATCTTATACATATTTTTAAAGCCAACTAAATTCTTAGCTAAAATATCAATTGAGAAGGCAATTTCATTTTTATAATGGATTTCCTTATCAATAATCTTATTGATATCAGAATACATTTTAGCATTCTTTGCAGATAAATCATTTAGCATTGATAGGAAGCATAAAGCTGTAACCCTAGTATCGTCTGATGCTCTATGGTGATGCTCCTGCTTAACCTTATAGTATTTACATAAATTCTTCAAATCGAATTTCTTTTCTTCAGGTGCTAAGGCTCTAAATAGATTTAAAGTATCAATTACAGGGAATTTTTCAATCTCTATATTGTTCTTTAAAGCCTCCATATAGGTCATACCAACGTCGAATTTAGCATTGTGGGCAACAAGTATTGCACCCTTTGAAAATTCGATAAATTTAGTTAAGGCCTCAACGATAGTTGGAGCGTCCTTAACATCCTCATCAGTAATAGATGTTAATTCTGTAATCTTTTCTGGAATATGACGCATAGGATTGATAAAGGTTTCAAATTGATCAATTATTCCACCCTTATAAACCTTATGAGCACTTATTTCAATAAATGTATCATAGCTTTGAGATAGGCCTGTTGTTTCAATATCGAATACAACAAATGTTGCATCTCTTAATGAAGCATCAAAGCCTTCTTCTTCATTATATGTAATAAAGAATGCATCATCATCTATAAAAGGTAGCTCAACACCAAATATTGGCTTAATATTTGGATATTTACTCATTACATGCTCTACTTCTGGAATAACATAAACTCCTGAACGGTCTGTAAAGCTCATCCGGTTCCAGCCCCATGAATTAACAAGCTTTAAATATTCTGGACCATCAGCTAAGCCATCAAGTGTAGACATCTTTGTATGAGCATGTAATTCAACTCTTTTTACAGGCTCATCATCAGTAACCTCTTCTGTTAAATGCTTACCTAAAACCTCGATAGATGAAGCAACAAGCACAACCTCCATCTTAAATTTATCATATTGGGCTGTACCTATAATTCTTAAATCAATTCCCCGCTTCATTCCCTCGTGGTAGGCTTGCTTTTCATTATCGCCTCTAAGCCACTTAGTAACCATTATAGAATCTGTGTCATCAGAAACATTTAGGGTTAAAAGCTCACTTGTACCATTTTTAAATGATTTAAATTCAACATTAAATATACAAGCATTAATTAAGAATGTTGGATAACCATTTTCATTTTGATATTTAGATAACTCATATTCATTAGATGGAATTGCTGAAATATCTGATTTAACCTGTGGTAAAACTCTTTGCTTATATTTTGAAGCCTTCTTAATCTCATCATTAAATTTAGTAGCCTCTTGAGCTTCCTTATTTAATTGATCAATCTTTTCCATCATCTTTTTATCTAGATTTTCTATTTGAGCTTCAATTGATATTGCATTATCAAAAACGATGTTTAAATTAACATCTAAGCCAAATTCAGCAAATTCTCTCTTAACAATATCTAGCATACTAGATGCATTACCTAGCTCAATAGATGAATTAATTGTAAGATTATTACCATCAGCTGTAACATTTTTAGTTTCTAACGAATTATATTTACCATCATTTATAGAAAGCTTATCTACAATAAATTTTAAATAGTCCTTTAATTCATCAAGCTCTAAACTATCATCCTTATAGCCAACAGTTAAATCTAACTCGATAGGGTTTACTAATTGTTCAATTTTTGCCTTTAGTTTAAAATAATTATCTACAGAAATTGCCCTATCTAAAACTAAAGAAAGCTCAAGTTTCTTACTAAGCTTTCTAAAAATAGTTTGTTCAATTTCTATATTGTTATCATTTAAAAAATCAAGCTTTGAAAGCTCATCTATGATTTTCAAAATAAACACTCCTATCTTATTTTTTTAATATGTGAAAATGTCAAATTGACATATATAATTGGAATTGCTAAAGCTACATATTGAAGCCAAGACGCTCTAAAAAGCGCTGATAGTAGCATAACAAATAAATATGGGAAGGTATCGTAAATAACAAGTCTAATTCTTACCTTCATCTCAATTGGCGGATTTAAAAAATATGAATCAATTAAACAAAAAATTAAAACCCCAATAAAAAATATAAAGCATGTTGCTGAATTATCTAAAACATGTAAAATAGCTTGATTAATATTTATCTTACTAAATAGCTTATAAATAAATTCTGTAAAATGTAAGTTATCTGCTAAAGTGCCACTTTGAACATTACTAAAAGTAAAGCTTGTTGCCTCAATAGTCTTATATTCAACATAGCCAATTTTAACAAACCCCTCATATAAATCAGCTCCATTTTCACGTAAATTAACGCAAATGTAGCCATTTCTTGAATATGTATTAGGCGAATTAACAGCTAAAACAATATTTTCGCCAATAAAAACATGGTTATCACCAGTAATTTTATTAGTTGAAGAATCAAAGCTCATATTTAAACTTGGAACTTCTTTTTTTTCATTTAGCGTATTTTGAACAAGCGTATTAAAAGCCTTAGCCTGTGAATAATTAAATTGCTTAGTATTAACATTATAAATTGAATCTACACTCACAAATAGAAAAAACATGGTCAAAACAAATAAAATAGGTATATAAATCTTATCCTTAAAAAAAAGACCAATTCTAGTTGGATGTGCAAGAATAATTCTTAATCTATCAAACATAATAACCCTCGCATAGACATATTATAACAAATAATTTTATAATACTAAATATGAAAATAATTATATTTTAATTTTCATAAAAATTATATAAAATATAATTGGTGAAGAAAAAATGACTAAAAATAAACCTTATAACTCATTAAATGAATATCTATTAAATAAATACCATAAGAAGGTTGCAAAGATCGCTTTAAACGGCAATTTTACCTGTCCAAATAAGGATGGTAAAAAAGGCTTTGGAGGCTGTAGCTTCTGTTCAAAGCTTGGTAGTGGAGACTTTGCAGGAAATAAAAATGATGAAATTGAAATTCAATTTAAAAAAATAAAGGCTATCATGGAAAAAAAGTGGAAAGATAGTCTATATATTCCTTATCTTCAAGCTAATTCAAATACCTATGCTCCTTTAGAGAAGCTAAAAGAATTATATGAAAAATGTATAAATCTAGATGAGAAGGTGGTTGGCCTTGATATCGCTACACGTCCTGATTGTCTAAATGATGAAATAATTAATTATTTAGGCGAATTGAATAAAAAAATTGATATTACAGTTGAGTTAGGTCTTCAAAGCGCAAATGAAAAGACAGGCGCTTATGTTAATAGATGCCTTACAAATAATGAATTTATAGATGCGGTAAATAAATTAAAAAATAAAAATATCAACGTTGTTGCCCATATAATAAATGGACTTCCAAATGAGACTGCAGAAGATATGCTTAACACAATTGATTTTTTAAATAAGCTTCCAATAGATGGAATAAAGCTACATATGCTTCTAATATTAAAGGATACTAAGATGGAAAAGGACTATGAGATAAAAAATTTTCATATTCTAACACTTGAAGAATATGTAGATATAGTCGTTAAGCAAATATGTATGCTAAGACCTGATATTATAATTCATAGATTATCAGCAGACGGAAATGTCTCAGATTTAATTGAGCCTAAATGGACAGTTAAAAAGCTTGTTGTGATGAATGAAATAGATAAAAAACTAAGAAAAAATTCCCTTTATCAGGGAATTAATTATAAAGCTAGCTAAAATCCCATTCCTCATTTAAAATGGAATATTTACTATTAAATCTAGTTTCATATATTTCTTCTGCCAAATAAGGCATTAATGGATTTATTAGCTTAATAAAATTAAAACAATCATCATCATTAATACCGCTAGCATTTGCTAAAAATTTCTTAATAAATTCATAAACTTTTTTAGCATATTCTATAACATTATTATTTTTTAAATATAAATTAGAATCCTTTACTAATTGATATATGAAAAAATCATATGAAATATCTGATGGCTTCATTAGCTTCTTTTCAAGCTGAATGACATCTTGTGATATTTCATTTATTTTTTCTTGGTCAAATAAAATATTATCCTCTAAATTATAAAGTGAATAATATAGTCTTATAGAATCAGCTCCAAACTTATCTATAATCTTACTAAAATCAAGTAAATTATTATTTGATCTAATAATTTCTTGACCATTAATATCTAAAACATCTCTATATGATTTAATCTGTTCAATCTTTAAATTTAATTTATTTTCCTTATTGATAATTAAATAGAAAATAATAGGCATAAACACTGTAGATAGTAGATGCTTTCTATTAGCTAGTAAGCATTTAATATTATCGTGGAAGCTAAATTGCTTAATTGCTTCATCTGAAAATATTGAAGGAACAGAGCCTGTATCATCAAATAGCTCAGCAAGTATTGGAATCATACCCTCAGTAAATAAATTATTTATAGTACCATCTAGGGTATTTCCTACAATATCTACATCCTTCTTTAATACTGGTCTTAGCTTATCAGAAAAGATATAAGGTAAATAGTTTTCTAAGGAGAATATCTCCATTGTATCCTTATCCTCTAAAAATGGAAATAATGGTCCAAAGGAATCTATAGATGTAAGTATTATTTCGTCTGCATCATAAACAAGCTCAGCAGTAGCCATTTCAGCATCTACAAATGAATCTATTATTAGCTTTCTAGCATCTAAAAAGCTATTTCCATCTAAAAAGTCTGAATTATAAAGCTTTCCACCCTTTTTAATTTGAATAACCTCTATTCCACTTTGCAAAGCTAAGCTCATATCATCCTCACAAACATCAGAAAAGCCATAATATACATCCTGATTATAGATAGTAGATATATAAATAGGTATTTCATGACCTGTCAATGGATTAATACAGGTATTACCACTAAATGAGAATAATAAATCATCTGAATCCTGATCTAAATATCTCATAACATTATTTATATGACTTGCATCAACAAAATCTGTTATATCGATATATTCAGGGTTTAAAAATATAAAATTTAAAGCTCCTAAAAATTCAGGCTCAGAAGTTTCAAATTTTAAAGGAATTCCACAAGATGTAGAAAGCTCCATCTTTAATATTTTTCTTGGTCTTAAATATGATGTTAATTCTTCTTTTATATCATCATCACAATCAAGACCATTAATAGTCTTTAAAATATCTGGAATAAATTCTTTAATCTTTAAGCTAAAGCATCTATGCTTAATAATATTTAAATTTGTCTTATTATATAATAAATCATATATTTTTTTATTTACCTTATCGTAATATACTTCCTTGTCCTTATATTCAATATAGCCCTTATTATATAAATCTAAGAATGACTTTTGTAATAATGAAATATAATTACTATGACGTAAATCTATAAGCTTATCGTTATTAATACCGATTCCTAAATTAATCATTTGATCATGGAAAACATCAGATATCTCATCATTTAAAACATTAGATATCTTCTTATTTTCAATAAATGATTGCTTGCCTAAGGAATGAAAGCCAAGTGGAAATACGACATTTTGTCCTGATGCCTTCTTATATCTAGAAATAACATCAGCATAAATAATACCTCTTACATTTCCAGTTTGAAATCCATATTGACTTGCCTTAGGAAATTCTGTGAAGATAAAATATCTATCCATAAGCCTATTGGCCTCTAAATAGAAGCATTTTTCATCTTCCCACTTCTTATTTATTTTTTGATAGTCCACCTCTTTCACCTCCTCCTATTAAAAATGACTGCCATAGCAGTCATTTTAATTTTTTCAAGCTATTATTTAGTTTTTTCTTCGATATATTTAACTAAATTTCCAACTTTAGTAAGTTCTTCATATTCAGTATCTAATTCAATACCAAATTCATCCTCTAAAGCCATAACGATTTGAACAGCATCAATACTGTCAGCGCCTAAATCATCTCTTATATTTGATTCTAATGTAATCTTATCAGCATCTACAGAAAGATTATCAACGATGATCTCTTTAACTTTTTCAAAAATATCCATACTAATTGTCCTCCTACGCTAGAAAAATTATATCAAAAAATTCAAAAATTGTAAAGCGAACTATTCAACAGCAATTAGCATTACATCAACAACATTTTTAAGATATTTTAAATCATTAATAAAATCGCTAACTGAAATATCAGCAATTAAGGCAACAGTTAATGTAACGAAGGCAATACTATTAATAGGTACCTCCTGATTAATTGCTAAAACATTAGCGCCCTTATTTGCTACCTCATTTAAAATATGAGATAAAGCACCTGGCTCATCATTAAGCTTTAATGATAAAATTACATGCTTACCAACCTTCATAGATGGTCTATTTACATAATCCTTATATTTATAAAAGGTTGATCTAGAAAGGCCTACATCCTTACAAGCATCTGAAATATTGCTTCCTCTAGAAACAGCCTCCTTAATTAATATAACCTTTTCAAAATAACCAGGTAATACCTTCTTATGTATTACATAATATTCATCATTCATATTATATTTCTCCTTCCATAATTACACCGCCACCTAATTTAGCAGCTTTAATTTCATAATTATATTTTTTTAATACTTCCTTAACCTCATCTTCTTTTTCACATATAACAAGCATACATGAACCAGATCCAGATATCGCAAATGCACAATTGATATCTTCTAAATCTTTTTTAATATTATTATAATTTGCAATAAGCTTTCCTCTATAAGGCTCATGAACCTTATCATTAAATAGCTCCTTTAATAATTTAACATCACCATTATTAAAGGCATATGGAATATTTACTATTCTAGATAAATTATTAACTATATCCTTATAAGGTAAAACCTTAGGTAGTGCTTCCCTTGCCTCATGTGTAGATAGCTTAAATGGTGGAATAATAACTAAAAATTTTAAATTATTATTTACAGGATAGATAATAGATTTATATTTATTATCATTTTTATATGAAGCTACAAGACCTCCATATATAGCTGGAGCTACATTATCTGGATGTCCTTCAATCTCACAGGCTAAGTCATATAAATCCTCTGTCTTAAGAGGCTTATTTAATACCTCATTTGCCGCAAATAATCCAGCGACAATTAAAGATGAGGATGATCCTAATCCTCTAGATACAGGTATATCTCCTTTAAAACCAATTCTAACTGGAATAGGCTTTTTATTTAATTTTTCAAACACCTTCAAATAGGCCTTATAGACCATATTACTTTTTGTACTAGCATATTGCTTTTCAAAGCCAACAAATTCAAATTTATCGCACTTTTCAAAGCTAAATTCATTTTTAATATCTAAGGCTAGACCTAATACATCGAAGCCTACGCACACATTAGCGCTTGTAGCATTAACCTTAACTAGAAGCATTTTATCACATCCACAATATAGCCTTCAGCATCCTTTAAATCAACAACCTCTCTTACAACAGGTGGATAATTTAATACCTTTGGTACCTCAAGGCCAAATCTTTCATTTAGCATTAAAATTGGATCATCAGCCACAATATTAAATGCCTCTAAAACAACATTAGGGAATTTAAATGGTGAGGCAGTTGATAAAATAACTGTCTTATATGAATTATCATATTCTTCTTTATATAATTTATAAGCATTATAGGCAACGGCAGTATGAGGATCAACTACATAATTATATTTATCATAAACTTCTTTAATTACCTTAACAGTTGTCTTTTCATCTGTTGTATAAGCCTTAAAGAAATCATATGGATTCTTATAATCATATTTACCATATTTAACTAAATCCTCCATAAGTTTTTTAGTTTTAGCTGTATCACCATTACCATAATATAATAATCTTTCTAAATTAGAAGAAATTAAAATATCCATAGATGGAGAATTTGTCTTAAAGAATTCTCTATTTTTATCATAAATACCATTCATAAAGAAATCAGTTAATACCTGATTTTTATTAGATGCACAAATTAAATCATTTACTGGTAGGCCCATAGCCTTTGCGTAGAAGCCTGCAAAGATATTACCGAAATTCCCTGTTGGAACACAGAAATTTATCTTTTGGCCATCTTTAATAGCGTTAGACTTTAATAGCTTAATATAGCTATAAAAATAATAAACTACCTGAGGAGCTAATCTTGCGATATTAATTGAGTTTGCAGATGAAATATTTAGCTCAGTATGCTCATTAAATAGCTTTTTAACTAAGCTTTGACAATCATCAAAATTACCATTTAAGGCAATAACCTTCGCATTTTTTCCTCTAAAAGATGACATTTGAGCCTCTTGAACCTTTGATACACCACCATTTGGATATAAAACAACAATTGATATACCATCGATGTTCTTAAAACCATTTAAGGCAGCTCCACCAGTATCACCAGATGTAGCTGTTAGAATAGTAATATTTTTATCGTAGCCTAGCTTCTTCTTAGAAAGCTTCATCAATCTTGGTAAAACTACTAATGCTAAATCCTTAAAGGCTAGTGTAGGTCCATGGAATAGCTCTAAGAAATAGGCACTATCACATTTCTTTAATTCAACGACATTTTTAGTGTCGAATGAATTATAGGCTTCATCAATTTCCTTATAGATTTCATCATATGTAAATTCAGGGAAGAATTTATTTAATATTTTAGACGCAATAGTCTTATAATCATCATTTAAAAAAACATGATAATCAACTTTAAAAATCTCATCTAAAACATATAATCCACCATCATCTGCTAGACCATTTAAAATAGCCTCTGGTGATGTAACTAATTTATTTCCTCTTGTGCTGTGAAACATAATAACCCCTCCCAAAATAAACTTGTTATAATTATATTATAAAACAATATCTTAAACAAGTGTTTTTCATACAAAAACAAAAAAAGTGAATTTCTTAAACATTCACTTCTATTTGTTCACAATAATCTAGGGTCTCTCCATCCATTTGGAAGGCACCACATCCATCTGAAATTGCCTTAAAATGCCTACATTTAAAATAGGTTACTTTCCTCTTTAAAATTGTATGCCAACCAAAATAAATAAGCGGGAAGAAAAGTAATAATTTTGTCTTTGATATTGAATGAATTACAACAACATCAAGCTCATTATTATTTCTAACAGCCTTAGGTGCTATTTTCATACCATTACCTATAAATCTACCGTTATTACAAATAACTGTCCAAACATCATCAAAATGATATTTTTGATCATCTATTTCTAAGGTTAGATTAAAGGTTCTAAAGTTTTTAAAGGATCTTACAGCTATACCAGCATAGCTTTTCTTTCTATTAGCATAGCTTTGCATCTTCCTATTCTTACATATAACCGCATCTATTCCAATACCTATGCCATTAACGAATAGATATTTTTCAGTGTCGTTTACACTAACTATAGGAAATGTCTGTCTTAATGATCCAATATCAACTAGCTTTACATTTTTAAAATCTCGCTTTAAATCATTTCCAAGACCGCACGAAAAGAAAAATATCTTACATTTAACAGGTAAGCTCATAATAGAATTTAAAAATCTATTAGCTGTACCATCTCCACCACATACAATAATTTCATCTGTTTCACCAAGGCCACCAATAAATGATTCCTCCTTAGTAGCTATATCTAATAAATTAAGCATGTAGCAGTCGTTTTTCTTAGATATTTTTTTATATAATTTTTTTGTTTTTTTAAAATGCTCGCTTGTTGGATTATATAAAATAAAAATCATAATAAACACCTAAAGTAATTATAAAATAAAATAATAAATAAAAAAAGACCCGCAGGTCTTATTCTATTACAAAATCATTAAATAAATAAGCACATAGCTTATCATAATTAATTGATGATGCACCATCATTAACAACAAACTTTAAAGCATCAGATGTTAATTTAGCTGAAGTATCAATTGTAACTTCACCCTTAGTATAACAAACAACTACAGCGTCAGTACCTGTAAGGTTATTTGAATAACCCTTAATCTTTAATGATTCTCTTAAATTTTTTCTTCCAGAAGCTGTATCCTTATAATCTGTCATATCAACAAAATATAATTTACCTTTAAAGTCAAAATAAGTTGCTTGCTCCTGTAAAGTAGAAATTCTAGTTACACAAGTTGAAGACTTTGAAGTAGCTAATACTAAAATGAATGTTTCCTTATTATTAATCTTATCCTTAGCTTGATCTAAAGATAAAACCTCATAATTATTTGTCTTTTCAATAGTTGCGCCAGCATCATGGAAATCTTTATAGAAATCATAACAGCTAGTTAAATTTATTAATGATATGAATAAAACTGCCAATAAGGCAAATCTTTTTAAAAATTTCTTCATAGGAATCCCTCCAAAACGCGATAATAATTATAATATATAATTAGCTCTTTTTCAAGTTAAACATTTTTTCTATAAATGTGGAGCTATATTTCCTCTAATATTCCGCTTATATCATCATAAATCTTAATTCCAGCCTTTGAAAGCCTATTAACTGATTGATGACCACAGCTTACAAAGCGGCATGATATATTCATCGCATTAGCGACCTCTAAATCATGTAGAGTATCACCAACAAATATAGCCTCATTAACATCAATATTATTATTTTTAATAAAATCGATACCTATCTTTGTCTTAGATTCAGCATGTATATTATCTATACCTAGTATAGCATCAAAATATTTAGCTATATCATATGATATACATTGTTCTAATAAATTATTCTTTTCAGATGCTGAAAGTAAATATACCTTTATTCCTTTTTCCTTTAAAGCCTTTAGGGTAGGCACTACCGCCTCAAATAGCCCACATTTAAGTGATGCTGGCTGATATTTTTTAATAAATTTAATCGCCAAGCTTTCATATGATTCAATATTAAAATCAATACCTGCAGCCTTATAATAATCCTTTATTGGAAAAGTAAATATTTCCTTATATCTTTCCTTTGTAACAGGAGCTTTACCCTGATCAATTAAAAACTCATTTAATAAATCTATACATAAATCTAAATCATTAATTAATGTACCATTAAAATCTAAAAAAACATGCTTAATCATTTTATTCCTCATAAATACCTTTAATACTATTAATTTCTTCCTTTACAGCCTCTTTTAGCCATTCAGGGTATAAAACCCTACACTTAGAGCCAAAGCCCAAAACAAAGGATTTTATGATATCCTTATTTTGCATCTGACACTTTAAAATTGTAGTATGGTTATCAACAATTTCAACACGTTGGTTCTTACCATATGTTCTTTCACTTATAGCCTGATATAAATCCTTAAATTCTAGCTCAACGCTATAATATTCACCATTTTGTCTCATACCAAAGCTATCTAAAAAATCATTTTCATTATATGTCTTCATTCTAGTAAAATGATTTCTTGTAATTAATATTTCTTCTATTCTATTTAGCTTAAAATAGCCAAATTCATTTATTGTTTCATTATATGCTAAAACAAACCAAGCACCATTATAAAAATATGTCTTATAAGGGTGAATCATATGCTCCTTCTTATAATTTGCAGAATTAACATAAGCTATCTTACATTTTAGCTGCTCATTTTCAGCCTCAACTAAAATATTATAGGTCTTTTGTAATTCCTTCTTATCAGCATTTAAAGGAAATCTATCATAAACATTGATAGGTGTAATATTAGTTAAAGAAATAGATGATGTTATTCTACTCATAACATCCTCAAAATTTAAATAATTAGGATAGTTTGAGCTTCTCATAAAATCTATTCCCATCATAATTTCTTTTTTATCATCTACAGTTAGATGAAGTGAAGGAATAGTTTCACTCTTATCTAGCTTATAGCCACCATTTTTACCTGTAACAGAATAAATTTTATAGCCACACAGCTCTAATTCCTTAATATATTCTTTAATGTTTCTAGGATTAATTTCTAATATATCAGCAAGCTCGTTAGTATTAACTAAATCTCTACAGCTTAATATTTGAATAATCTTGATACACCGTGCAGTTTTTCCCATAAAAGCTCATCTCCTAAACACCTTTTAATTTTAACATTATTTTTGTCTAAATGAAAGAAAAAAGAAAGATTATTCATCTTTCTTATCTTCTTTATTTTCAGTTTCAGTTTCTGTATTATTTATCTTTGAGCTTGCTGCCTCTGATGCTTTTTGATTTCTTTTTTGAAGTTCAGTATAATCAGCCTTAACTAGATTTCTCTTTTCTCTTGCTGATAAACCAGCTCTACCTAAGTTTTCTTCTCTACGTCCAATTCTATGAACTAAAGTCTTTAATAAATTGAAGTGGAATATTAGCATATATAATAGGAATATTACTACTAATACTAATGCACACATACCAATTGATTGCCAAATTAATGATGCTGGATAAACATAGTCTCTTCCTTTAGCTACTCCATTACCTTCAATCTTTTGAAATTGATAATAGAAACCATCATTATTTTCACCATAGAAATACTTTTCAAATTCTTTAGTTAAGTTTGATTTTACTTCATTATCAGTAGTTGCAGTATACTCTTCTATATACTTATTATATTTAGCAACATATTCATCAATATTGCTATACCATGCTTGTGAAAAATCAAGATTAACATTATATCCGCCATCGACTTCCTTACCAGTTGAATCAACAAATGTTAATTTTTCAATTGTTCCTTCTGATGTAATCTCTTTTTTCATAGCATTAACGATAGATTCTGAAAGAGAAATATCGAAATAATTAAGATATGAATAAATAGAGATTAGATTTCTTTCACCATGTAAAATTGCTTGATCAGCTGTAGTTGGTTCAGCAATATAATAATCGAAGTTATATTTATCTGATAATTGAAAATAATATGTATATTCCTTTCCATCAGTAAATGTATATTTAACACCTGACTTATTGTTTGTAGTTGTTCCAATTGTAGCATCATTAACTAAATCAGCCTTTGGTTTAATAAGATAGATATAATAGCCTCTATCTGAATGCTCATAAGTCTTTTCATTTCCATCAACCTTATATTTATAAGATGAGAAAACTGATGAAGGATAAACTACTAAAGAATAATCATCTCTTTCAACATTCGCAATTGAATTTGTTGAGAAGAATGAACCAAATATTTTTTCTAGTTCACTATAATTCTTTTCAGCGATTGCATCGTTTGTTAACGTTTGAATTCTTGTCAATGTATAATTGTTGTATGCAAGTAAATATACAAATACTAATACAATTAAACCTGCACATATATATAATGCCTTAAAAAAGGTTTTTATTCCTTTACTCATATTTAATACTCCTTATTACACAATATGAGTTTATTTTAACATTTTTACCAAAAAATTCAATAATTTTTCCTTTACAAATTTGAATATTTGTGTATAATAATATTGCACGAATTTTATATGGCGCATGTGGTGAAGTGGTTAACACGGCGGATTGTGGCTCCGTTATGCGCAGGTTCGATCCCTGTCATGCGCCCCAGGTGGAACATTTAAGCTTTGATTAATTTCAAAGCTTTTTTTATTTTTTAAATATAAAAAAGCTAACAATCTATATCAAATAGCTGTTAGCTCTTAAAGTTATTATTTATTTTTTTGTAATACTTATAGCGTTAATATAATGAGGGGCATATTCATCATATAATTTAGCATATTCCACTATAACTTCATCACCTATATTAAAATTAGAAATATCAATTTTGTTAGATGATAAAAGTACAATTCTATAACCACCTGATACTTCTAAAGATAATCTCTTTGTATCTATAGAAATATTTTTAATTATGCCTTCTATGGTTGTTGTTGTAAAAGTATTTAGATTTAGAGCGGAATATAATTCAGAACCATTTGCCAACTCAATGTCAGATGAAACATACTCATGTTCTAAATCATAATTATAAACAGATGAAATATGTTCTTCTGATCTAAATGATACATAGAATCTATCATTTTCTTTTCTTACGAAAATAGTTGTAATAGTTCCTGTAAAATCCTTTTCAACAGCTGATTCAGTTATGGTTTTATGAGAACTATATGCAGATACTTCAATGCCATTCCAATGTAAATATGAATTAAGCAATATAGTATAGTAACCATTATATCCTCTTATTGAAATTAATTCATCTGATATTGTGCTACGTAAAGAACCATTTTTTTGTATATATGTTTCAAAATCAGCTATAACAACATCTATCTCTCCCAATCCACAATTTGATTCTATTATCTCTTTTGTGGTTTCATCATGACTTAAATCATCTATTGTAATTGAAAATTTTTTGGCGGATAGAATTTTTACATAATCGAATTCATATGAGATTTTATTAGAATTATCATTTGATGAATTTTCATCATTATCAAAATATGCTTTATTTGTATTAGTTAATACTGGTTTAAATCTTTTATTATTTCTAACGCTTGAATTATTATTTTCAAACACCTTAAAAGCTGCAACACCTAACATATTCTCAGATGTTAGAAAATCTGCTTCAGTTAATTCTTTACCATCCACAACATTTTGATTATTAGGGGTAGTATTAGTCGTATTTGAATTTCTAGAATTATTAGCTGCTATAGCAATTCCAACAGGTATCATTATAGCAATTAATAATACTGTAGTAGCAAAGGATATAAAAAATCTCCAATTTAAAGGCTTTTTTATCTTTTTATTCATTTTATTTGAAATGTTGTTATACATTTTATTTGAATCATATTCATCTAATTTTGGAACTGTTTCATTTAATTTTTCTAACATTATTCTTCACCCATTCCTTTTCTTAATACATCTCTAGCTCTTTCTAATCTTTTTTTAACAGCACTTTCAGAAATATTTAATATATCTTTAATTTCTTTTATTGATAATGAATCATAATAAAATAGTATTATTACTGATTTATAATTTTTTTGGAGTTTTTTTACTAAAAGTGATAATTTTTCTAATTTTAATCCTTTATCCTTATCAGCTATTTCTTCTGAAACTACATCCATTATATTTTCATCTACAAGAATCTCTTTTTTCCTTCTTCTTAAAATAGATATCGATTCATTAATTGTAACTCTAATTAACCAATATTTTTCATCATTATCTGTTTTAAAACTTTTATTAGAATTAAATAGCTTATAAAAAACATTTTGTATAACATCAAAGGAATCATCTCTATTTTTGGTATAACCATAGCTAATATTCATGAGCTCCTGTGAATATTTATTATATTTTATATCAAACTCTTCCTTAGACAGCGTATACATAATAAATCTCCCTCACCAATAAAACGAATTAAAGATAATAAAGGTGACAATTTATTCTTATTATATTATTTTTTTATTATATCTGTCCATTAAAATAAAAAGAAAAACCGTGAATTCTCACGGTTTATTCTTTTTTATATCATAGTACCTATGTAAGTTAATGTAGCAATTTCAGATGCCTTAGTTAAAACACTCTTATTAGTCTTTAAATGA
>CAMOUK010000021.1 GCA_946626535.1 uncultured Caryophanales bacterium | reverse complement strand
AACTAATTAATATGCTATTTTCTAACAACTATTTATGCAGTTACAGTTTCTTCTATAACTACTTCTTTCTTTTTATTCTTTCTAATTTCTCTAATTAAATAATATACACAAATACCAACCATTGTTAATCCAACAATTGGGAATGTAAGCTTAAATGCTTCAATAATAAACGTTAGTGAGAATATTGAAGTTACATTCTTATATTCTGTTGTTTCAACTTTTACAGCATTGTTTGCAATGTTCTTATCATTATACGAATTTATAATTTCTACGAATTGCTTATCTAATTCATCAACAGATTTTCCAAGCTTTGTAATATTTGCTTCTACTCTATCATATTCAGCTTGAGTTGCAACAGCTGCATCGATATCCGCTAATATATTTGTATAGTCTGTAATATTTGTATTTATTTCAGCAATTTTTTCTGAAGTTGAAATCTTTTTAGCTAGTAAAGCATTATAAGTTTCACTTGAATTAGATTCAACCTTTACGATGTTTTCACCACTACCAATATATACTGTTGAATCTTTTTCATAATTATCAATTTGAGTAGTTATATTATTTAGGTCAGTTGTATATTTTGTTTTATCAAAATTTAACATTGCAATTTTATAATTGTAATAATCCTTTAATCTTGTTACATCCTTTGATAAAGCATTAAATACAATTGAATTTCTAATAACTTTAACATCATCTTTAATTAATTGATTTGCCTTTAATGAAATATCATTGAATGTTTTACCATTATATGTAAATGTATTGTTATTAGCAAATAAGCTATTTGCGAAATTTGCTAAAGCTGTTAATCTATTTTCATATACTTCAACTTGATAAATATAATCATAATTATCCATTGAATAAATATCAGAATAGCTTGTTGAATCAAATGATTTTTTATAAGTATTGTAGAATAAGTCACAATAATTAGTTGTGATTGAATCAACTAATTTATTTAAATCATTTTTACTTATCTTTTTATCAAAATCACGATATAAGATAATATTAAATCTAGTTGGGTGGTAATTACTTGAAGTAATAGTAGTTGTAGTAGTACCACTCTTAACTAATGATGTATATGCCGTAATTTCAGATACTACATTATCAGGAACTATATTTTTCACCATGATGTATGATTTAATAGTATCATATGTGTATCTATTTTCCATTCCAGCATCTTTAATGCCCTTATTTATTACTTCTTCAGTAAGTAGGTCAGAGGCATTAAATTCATTACCATCTGGATCTTTTCCATCTGATGCGCCATCATATAAGAATTCAATTGTCTTAGTTGAATAATCCATATTCTTATTGAAGGCTTTAAAAGAAATTATTGAAATAATTAATGATACAACAATTGCACCAATTAAAACGAATAAAGGAATAAAAATGTGCTTCTTATTTTTCATTTTCTTTTTCCTCCTTTAATTCATTTTGTTTTCTTACATTTCTAATTTCTAAAATTAGACCATCACAACCCCAAATTACTATACCTAAGAATAGGCTAGCTAATGTACCAATTATAACTGTTTTAGCATTAGACATAAGACCTTCAGTTTGTTGAGTTTGAATTGATTCCATATAAGAATTCTTATAAGCATTTGAATTAAATAATTCTTGAGTATGACTATTTACTACATTATACATCTCTTGTGCATTAGCTAGAGCTGTTGTTACATATTCAGCAGCCTTAATCTTTTGTTCAGCAGTTGGAGTAGCTCCTTCAACTCTTGTAATCTTTTCGCTTAAAATTGTAATTTCACTGTCAAGTGAACTTTTCTTCTCATTTAATGTAGTTAATTCATTAACTAGTCCATTATAATAATCTGATGTTCTATCAATTGTTGTTTGTTTATTAGTTGCAGGATCGTTAACAACAATTTTATCAGGTTGATAATTATCAATTGAAGCTTGAACAGTATCTATTCTTTCAGTTGTTTCAGATAAGCTTAATTCAGCTTGTCTTTTTTGATATTTATAATTTGTTAAAGCTGTTTGAGGATCTTTATAAATATCGTTTAAGTATATAAATGAATAAATGTAGTCAATATCAGAATTTGAAAGTACGTTTATCATATCAGCTAAATCTGTATATGATAAACCTTTTGAATTTCTGAAATTTGGAACATATGAATTCTTATTATTACAATAATTCTTTAAATATGTTAAAGAAGTTTTAATGTTATCTAAAATATCTAAATAATCAAGTGTTTCAGTATTGATAGTTGAAAGATAATCATTAGGTAATGCTTCATCTCTATATGTTTCATTAAAATATGTTTTATATGAATTCATTATAGAAACAAGTAAATGGCTTAAATCATTAGAGTTAATAGTTATTGTGTTATTACCTCTTTTGAAATTATTAGATAATGTAATAATGTATTGAGGCTTATATTTAAGCTCAAAATCTTCTAGCTTTTCAGCGCTTTTTGCATCCTTTTCAATTTGAGCTCTAATAACTTCTAATTGTTGTCTTGTTTCATCTGTTAAAATACCATCAATTCTAATATTTGCTTGAACCTCTGAAACATTAACATTAGTTGATAGTGAAGCACTATCAAGTGCATTTTGAATAATATATGAAGATTTTAAGTATGTAACATCAAGTGTATTACCTTTTGGGTCTAAGCCCTTATCAGCACCTTCATAATTAAATCCAAGTACAGCAATTGTATCATCCTTTTTAGGTTTAGCTTGAGCTACAATTACTGTTGATACTAATCCAAGTAAGAATAAGGCAATTATTACAAATACATAAATATGAAATCTCTTTCTCATATTTATAAATACATTCATAATACTTATTCCAGCTACATCTTCATCGCCGTTTGGATTATTAATATATAAATCAATTTTCTTTCTAGAATCACTACTTGAAACATCTAATAGTTCTTCTTTTTTATCTTCATTTTGAGGCATCTTAAGACTCCTTCCATATACGCGTATATAATATATTATATAAATTCTATTTATTTTAACATTTTTTCAGTGCCTTTTCAAACGATTAAGGTCACTTATTACGATAAAAATTAAAAAAAATTAGCAATATGTATAATTAATTTTACATTTTGCTAATTCTTATTGAATAATATTAATTTTTATCTATATTTTACTATTCTGCACCCTTGTGGCATATAACGGCAGGAATTGTTCTTATTAATAACCAAATATCATAGAAAAATCCACGTTTTTTTAGATATTTTAAATCAAGCTCTAATTGTTCATCAAAGCTAGTATCAGCTCTACCTGATACCTGCCAGATACATGTTACACCTTGTCTAACTAGAAATCTCATCTTTTGCTTTTCTGTCATTATATCAAGTTCTCTTTGGACAACAGGTCTAGGTCCAACAAGTGACATTGAGCCATTTAGAACATTAAATAATTGAGGTAGCTCATCAAGTGATGTTCTTCTTAAGAATTTACCAAATTTAGTAATTCTAGGATCATTTTTCATCTTAAATGTTCCTTCTCTATCTGATTTAGCAAGTAAGGAATCAAATTCCTTATCAGCTCCATCTTTCATAGATCTAAATTTATAAATTTTAAAAGGCTTTTGATTTTTTCCAATTCTTTCAGAAACATAAAATACTGGTCCTTTTGATGTTAGCTTAACCAGTATAGCTAAAATCAAAAATAACCAAGATAATAATATGATTCCTAAAAAAGATAAAAGAATATCAAAAAATCTTTTAAAGAAGCTATATATATATTTCTTTTTAAATTTAAAATCACTAAAATTTGTTTCCATGTTGCTACCTAATCTATATATCTCTTATTTTTTTATTATATATAAATTTTATTTCATTTTCAAATAATTATATTTGTTGAAATTCATTATTAATTTCTTTATCCATTGTCTTTGCTGCAAAAACTACAACAGCAAAAGGGAATATCCATAATGTATAAAATAATAAATTGTTGAAAAAGCTCATAATTATTGATGCCAACAATATAGCTTTTACACCAATATAAGCATAATTATATATTTTGGCTTTAATTATGTCATACATTATTTTTAAAAATACTATACCACCAAAAAGACCTGTTGTTACAAAAGCAAATAAAACAGATGAATCAAGACCATATGATGATGTGTTGACAACACCTTGTGCTGTCATCATCTCGTTATATGATGCGTACAAGTTATAACCTATGCCATATACAAAGTTCTTTTTAAAAATACTAAATGCTTCATTCCACGAATCAAATCTATGCTTTGCTGAATCATCAGTTTTAACATTTGATATTTTGTTGATTACTTCTACATCACCAAACATGATAAAAAGTATACCAACCAATATTAAAGCAAGTAGTGCTATATATACCTGTGTTGGTATCTTTTTATTAAGTCCATAATATAATATCAACGCAATCATTAATATCGCAAAGCCAACTAAGCTTGTTCTAGATTCTGTTAATACCAAAGTAATTAATAAAACAGCTAGCTTTATTAAATCACTATTTTCAATATTCTTAAATTCATTTTTTATCATTATCTTAGAAATTATTAATCCAGTTGGAATAATAATTACAGAAGCTAAATAATTTGGATCATGGTAGGTTGATAAAAGTCTTCCCTGATGTGGGTCAGGGTCAGCCCACGTTCCACCAAATTTAGAGGCAAAGGTGTACCAATCTATTGCGGTTGGGAATAACAGTAATTGGATAAAACCAATTATACAGACTATCATATAACAGTTTATTACAAAATTTAATAATTTGGGTTTCCTAATTTCAGTATCTTCTATAAAGAATTCTGTAATCCTAATTAAAAGAACTAGATGTATTAATCTAAATATATATGAAATACCATATATGTAGTCAGTAAGTCCGTACTTATTGACTACAAAATTAATAGTCGAAGAAACAAAAGCTATTAAAAGCCAGAACCATATAGTTCTATTTTGAAATGAAACACCTTTAATCTTTTTATAAAAAATTCTAAGGGCAAATAGAACAAATAAAAAAAGTGAAAAGAATTCGGCTAACTTTATAGGCAATCTTTCCAGAAAATTAAAATTAAAGAAATTACCGAATACAATATAAAAGAATATTAACATGTAAACAGACGCCTTCTCTATTCTTTTCACTTCTATATTTTCCCCTTAGAATTTTGATTCTATCTTTTTAGCGTTATTTTGATGACTATATTTTTTATTAGCTAATACTTTATCAAAATTCAAATGATAATCAGCTTCTTTAATCTTATTAGCTAAATCATTTGAATTTTTATTTTCAAAAAATACAACATCAAAATCACTATAAACTTCCTTAAATACCTCAATATCAGATATGATAGGCTTTGTACCTAAATACATGGCCTCAAGTGGTGGAAGGCCAAAGCCTTCATATGTTGATGGTTGAATTAAAAACTTAGCTTTCGCTATTTTATCTTTTAATTCATCATCTGAAATATAGCCTGTAAAGGTTATATTTGGAGATTCAACATTTAAAATATCTTTATCACTACTTCTAAATTTATCCTTATTACCAACTATAACAAGCTTATAGTTAGTAATGTCTTTAAAGGCCTCAACTAAATACTTTAAGCCTTTATTTTCCTTTATATTACCAACATATATTACATAATCTTCCTTTTGGAAAGTTTTATCATATTCTTTAAAAGACTTAGATGCATCTGCATAGATGACATCAAGCTTGTCTTTAGTCTTTTTAAAGAAATGAATAATTCTTTCCTTAGAAAAATTAGATACAGTATATATATTTTTAGCTTTCTTCATTCCTCTTTTTAATAAATGCTTTTTAATGATGTTATCCTTAAAGCCATTATTAATTTCTGGCATATCTAAAAATATGATGTCATGTAGCATAATATCACATCTTATTTTTATGCCATATGGAATTATAAAATTAGGGCTAAATAATATATCTGCCTTATTAATTTCTTTTGTTGGAGATTTGAATAATGCTTTAGGTGAAAAAGGTGATAGGTCATCATAAATATATTTACAATTTGGATATTTTTCTACTAATTCTTTTTTACCCCAAAGTATATATTCAAATTTATTAAAATCTAGATAATCTAGTAGGCTCTCTAAAAATCTTCCAATTCCAGATAGTCCTAAATATCTACAATCAATTACTACCTTTTTCATAAAAATAATTCCTATT
This sequence comes from uncultured Caryophanales bacterium, assembly GCA_946626535.1. The sequence goes on along the minus strand of CAMOUK010000021.1, from coordinate 16,071 downwards.
CTTTAAATTTAAATTTTGATTTAATTAATCTAAAATAGAAAATTAAAGTTATTAATACATAAGCTCCTAAATATAAGCCAAAGCCTATAAATATATTATTAATTAAATATGCTAATAAATAGAAAGATACCATAATAAGTGCAATATATAATATATTTTTTATTGTATTAATCTTCCATTTTCTAACTAAAGCAAATTCAGCAACAAAATACCATATTATCATTACAATAACTGATGCTACAGATATAGCAACAGGTTTATTAAATAATAAATATGCTATCAAGTTGGCTACAAATGATAATGCTAAAACTATTATTGAAATAATAAAATACTTCTTAGATGCTCCAATAGATTTATAATAGTTTAGCATTATCATACTTATACAGCTTATTAGCATTAAACCTGGGAAAATCACTCTAAATACTGGAAGTGCCCGGCTATATTTAGAAAGCCATGTTTCTACTATAAATACTAAAGGATAATATGCAGCTAAACAAAATGCTACAAATATCGCAATAATCGCAATAAATGTATTATAATTTGTTCTTAACTTTTCTTCGCTTAATCTTTTTAAAGTTGGATATAAAACAATACCTATTGCAGCTGTAGCTGTAGTAATTAAATTAAGCATATTGTAGGCAAAGGCATATGATGAATATATTTGTTCATCATATAATATTGAAACAAATTGCCTATCAATATTCAAAATTAAATTAACTACTAAATTAGCTATTAAAAGTGGTAAGCCAACTAAAAATAGCTTAATAATATCTTTCTTTTCTTCCTTTATACTATTTGACTTACCAAAGGTAATACTTCTATAGGTAATAACATACCAAATAGCTAAAGCGACTGAAATGGATGATGTAATAACAATATAAATTTGATATTGTAAATAGCTTATTACACCAACCTTCCACAAAATGTATAAAACTATTACCGCAATTATAGTAAGAGAAGATTTAATGATATTTCTAAAAGATAATTCAGTAAATCTTCCTGTAATTTGCGAGATGATCTGGTAATAGTTTGTTACATTTTCAGCCAGTAGGTTTATACCTAAAAATACAAATATAAATCCATAGTGTGTCTTAACAAAGCACATAGCTATAGATGTTATAATTACAGTAATTATAATTTGGAACACCAAGAAGAATTTAGAATATGTCCTAAACTTCGACTTTTCTAATTCCTCAAATGACTTTCCTCCATATAAAAGGTATATACCATCACAAAAGCCAAAATGGAACAACCCAACATAAAGTAGGTATAGTGTAAATATTTTATAGTAGCCATAGTCAGCTGTAGAATCCCCATTTTCCATTAGCTTTGGAATAATAAAGCCAACTAGGATTCCAGCAAGTAATGTAAAAATATTACTTATGGCTACCTTTAAAATATTTTTTAATACCTTTTTTGGTTGTTCCTTAACTTCTTCTTTAGGTTCAATATTAACTTGTTCTAATTCAATTTCTTCATTTTCCATATTAAACCTCAAAAACTAAATTAAAATAAATTAAATTTCTTTTAAATACCTTGCTAAAGCATCCTTCCAATCAGGAAGTCTATTAAAGCCATTATCATCTAGACTTTTTTTACTTAATCTAGAATTTAATGGTCTTTTTGCCTGATTTGGAACAAGCTTTGTATATTCTTCTGTAGTAATAGGATTAACTTTAACATTTAATCCTTTTTGTCTAAATATTTCTTTAGCAAAATCTGCCCAAGAAATAAAGCCTTCATTAGTTGCATGATATGTTCCATATTTTTCTGTTTCAATCATATCAACAAGTAATCTTGCTAAATCAGCTGTATATGTTACAGAGCCAATTTGGTCGCATACAACGTTAAGCTCAGTTTTACCCATATCAGCAAGCTTTAACATAGTCTTAACAAAGTTATTGCCATTTTTACCAAATACCCAAGAAATTCTAACGATGAAATGCTCATCTATAGTATTTCTTACCATATCTTCGCCATCTGATTTTGTTTTACCATAAACTGATAGACCAGTTCTAGGTGAATCAATTTCAAATGGCTTATCTCCTAAGCCATCAAAAACATAATCAGTTGAAATATATACCATTTTAGCACCAACAATTTTTGCAGCCTCTGCAATATATTTGGGAGCCATTGTGTTAATTTCTTTTACCTTTTCTGGTTCTAATTCTGCCTTATCAACGGCAGTCCAGGCAGCATTATGCATAATAACGTCTGGATTAAATTCAGTAATATATGATATAACATTTGCTTCGTTAGTTAAATCTAAATCCTTAATATCGATACCAGATACGTTATTATAGCCTCTTTTATTTAGTTCTCTTACACAATCATATCCTAGTTGACCAGCATAGCCTGTAACTAGGATTTTTGAATATTTATCTAGCATAATAAAAACTCCAATTAAAATTCAATTTTTGTTTCCTTTAAAGATTTATGTAACTTATCCTTTTCAGATAGTAATGGTTCCTTATCATAAGGCCACTTAATACCAACCTCAGGATCATTCCACATGATTCCGCCTTCATCTTCTGGATGGTATAGTTCATCGCACTTGTAGGCAAATGTAGCTGTCTCACTTAATACAACAAAGCCATGTGCGAAGCCTCTTGGAATCATAAACATATTACCCTTTTCAGCAGATAAAACTACGCCTTCCCATTTACCATAGGTAGGTGAATTTTTTCTTAAATCTACACAAACATCAAAAACCTCTCCCTCTAAGCATCTTACAAGCTTAGCTTGTGGGAAGGTTTTTTGGAAGTGTAGACCTCTAAGTACTCCAGCCTTAGATTTTGATTGATTATCTTGAACAAAATTATAATCTAAGCCTGCTGCCTTAAAGTCAGCCTCCTTATATGTTTCCATAAAGTATCCACGATTATCGCCATACTTTTTTACATCAATTACATAAACATCCTTAATTGATGTTTCATTAAAAGTAAAATTACCAAATGTTTTACTCATATCGAACCTCTTTTATCTTTTCTTTAATAACATTAATTCTTAAATAATATTCACTAGCTTTATCTTTTTTACCTAAAAGCTTATAAATAAATCTAAATTTCTTATATTTCTTTAAGCATATATGCAAATATTTCAAAACTTCGGCTTTGCCGTAGTTATCATATAAATATATACATAAGCCATTATTGCCAAATTTAAATCTATTTACACTAAAAGCTTTACTGCCCATTGAAGCACCTTCAAGGTGATACATTACAGCATCAGGTACTGAATATACTGAGTATCCAGCCTTTTTAGCTCTAAATGTAAAATCTGTTTCTTCAGCATACATAAAGATTTTCTCATTGAAGTAGCCTATCTCTTCAAATAATGATGATCTAATCATCATATCAGCACCAGTGATATAACCAACCTCAAGTGGATGACCAGTATAATTATATTCTAAAGACTTTTTAACATTATTCTTGTTAAAATTCTTGATGTATAATAATCCTTTTTCCTTCTTGATGGTTTTGGCATTTGGTAGATATCTTTTAAAGGAATGCGTAGGATTTCCTTTAAAATCTACTAAATTACCTCCACAAATACCACAAGAAGGGTTCTTTTCCATAAAATCATAAAGCTTCTTTATGAAATTTTCTTTAATTAAAATATCTGTGTTAATCCAAAGTACATACTTACCGCGTGCCTTTTTCGCACCAATATTAAAAGCCTTGGAGGTACCAAGATTACCACCAGACTGGATATAAATTATTTCATCGCCAAATAATTCATTTAATTTATCACCACTTCCATCTGGTGATAAATTATCAATTAAAATAATTTCATAATTTATATCCTTTGTATATTCTTTAATCGAATTAATTGCATCTTTTGTTAAATCAAACGTATTATAATTGATCATTACAATAGATACATCCATAAATAATCATCCCTTTTAATATATAACCTTGCCATTGGCAACATTAATTAAATGCTGACCATATTGGTTCTTCTTCATTGGCTCAGCTATCTTTAATAATTCGTCCTTAGTAATCCAGCCGTTGTTATAGGCAATTTCTTCTAAACATGAAATCTTTAGGCCTTGATGATCTTCAATCATCTTAACAAAGGCTGTAGCCTCTGCTAAAGATTCATGTGTACCTGTATCAAGCCAAGTTAAGCCTCTACCAAAAGTTACAACATCAAGTTTATTAGCATCTAAATACATTTGGTTAAGTGTAGTAATTTCTAATTCGCCACGCTTTGATGGTTTAACCTTCTTAGCTTCATTTGAAACGCCCTTTGGATAAAAATATAGACCAGTAACTGCGTAATTTGATTTAGGATTTTCAGGCTTTTCCTCAATTGAAATAGCTTTACCCTTTGAATCAAATTCTACAACACCAAAGCGTTCTGGATCTGGTACATAGTATCCAAATACAGTTGCCTTATCGTTTAAAGCATTATCTACTGCTCTTGAAAGTGCATTCTTTATGCCATTACCATAGAAGATATTATCTCCTAATATCATAGCACACGCATCAGAACCTATAAATTCTTCTCCAAGTAAAAATGCTTGAGCTAGTCCATCTGGTGATGGCTGAACCTTATAGCTTAAATTTAAGCCAAATTTGCTTCCATCTCCAAATAACACCTCAAATCTTGGAGTATCTGTAGGTGTAGATATAATTAATATATCTCTTATTCCTGCAAGCATTAAAATACTTAATGGATAATAAACCATTGGTTTATCATATACCGGTAACAATTGCTTACTTGTTACCATAGTAAGTGGATATAATCTTGTTCCACTACCTCCAGCTAAAACTATTCCCTTCATATTATTCACCCTCTTTTTTTGGATTTGATACCTCATTTAGATGCTTACGGTCAACAATAATATTGATAAAGCCACCTAGGAAAAATGATAATACAACAGATACAATAATTGTAACTGCAATATTAAAGCCTCCACTTTGCACCATTACAGATGGATATTGATATGTTATTGTTGAATAATTATTATAAGCATAAATAGAAAATTTAGAAATTGATTTTGAATAATCATTTAGCTTATTAAAAGCTTCATTATAATCTGTTAGGAATGCATTAAATGAAGCTTCATAAGCTTCCTTATTTGCAAATTTCTTAACATCAGCTTCCTTAACATAAGCTGATAATGTATCAGTTGTTCCATTAACTAAAGAGATATTATATAAATATCTTTCAACTTGAGTTAATTCATTAATGTTTAATTGATTTTCTTCTACTAATGTAGCTATTCTTTCATTAAATGATTCAGATGCAGTTCCACCTGATGTAATATATTCATCTCTTTTATTTTCTAATATTTCAATAGTATCATTGGTTTCTTCAATCTTTGAAACTAATGAATTCTTCTTATTTAGATAATGATTAAATGACTTAGTTTCAGTATAGCCATATTTAGCAGCTACGTTTGCTAAAGCTTCAAGTGAATTATTATTAAAGTAAGTGTTAGCCTTTGAAGTTTCCTCTGACAATCTTAAAGTATTACCATCTTCTGTGATTCTGAAATCACCAAATAATGTTATTAGATTTTTAGAATCTAAAGTATTCTCTTCAAATTGTAATACTAAATAATTAATCTTTTCCTTATAGCTTGTAACTGAAGCTGTTTGAGCTAAATAAGAATCATAAGATTCATTTAATACAATAGTTTCTTCATTAATAATTGGAGCTATAATTAGCTTTGTTAAAAAGCTTAAGGCCTTATCCTTTGTGCCAATAAGGCCAAAGTAAGATGATTTAATAGAAATACTATATAAATATTCAGGCTCTGCCTTAATAGATTCTATTTCCTCTAAATTATTAATTTTTCTAGAAATATCAATTCCATTCTTTCCTAGCATTTTCTTATAATCTAATTTAGAGAATGTAGAATCATCCTCCATAACTCTTTTAATGTTATTTTCTGAAATAATATCTAGGTAATTGAATTTAGTTCCATCCTCATAATGACCAGCTTTTAAATTCTCATCAATATAACTAAATTCAATTGTATAGATTTTACTATTTGCTGTATAACCAAAATGAATTGCTAAAACGAAGCCTATAACAAATACTGCCATCATAATAACAAGTCTTTTCCAGCTATAGAATACAAGCTTAATTAAATCAAGAATAGATAAGCCCTCTTCTCTCTTATTCATCCTTTAATACCTCCTTAAGTAGGTTATTAACATTTTCTCTATATTTAGAATATGTTAATATCTCATCAAATCTAGCCTTAGAATTTAAGGCTAATTTTTTATATAATTCAGCATCATTTGCTAATCGATTAATCGCATCAGCGTAAGCCTTAGAATTTCTATTTTCTACCTCTAATGCTGTAACATTATTAAGTGCGACAAAATTTACACCAGAGCCTTCAATAGTAAAGGTGATGGCAGGCTTACCAAAGCCCATAGCCTCAGCTAGGCTTAGGCCATATGCCTCATTTTTAGTAATTGAAGGAAATGCGAAAATATCACAAGCACATAAATATGACTTTAATGTATCTAGAGGTAATTTACCTAAAAATACTATCTTAGAATCACCCTTAGCTTTTTCCTTTAGCTCATCAGTTAAAGGACCTTGTCCACCTATAAATACCTTAAAGCTATCATCTAAGTATTTAGATGCTTCAATTAAATATTCTAAGCCCTTATATTCAACATGTCTTCCAAAGGAAAAAATGATTTTCTTGTTTTCATTTTCTTCCTTTATTTTTTTAGCTTCATTTAAAATATTATCATTTACAATTACTCTATCATCAGCTACACATGATGGAATAATTGTAATCTTTTCCTTATAATATTTTAAATATTTTGAGCCCTCTACATAATTAGGTGATGTTGAAATAACCTTGTCAGCATATTTTAAAAGCTTTTTTGTTTGACCATCAAAAAGCTTACCTAAAAGCTTTTGCTTAGTTATATCTAAATGCCAATATAAAATAAATATGAAATTCTTTTTCTTTAAATGCTTAAGTAAAGAATGCGCAACAAAAGGATTAGGGTAATGAAATATTACAACATTTGGATTAAAGCTTTTAATTACCTTCTTTAATTCTTTCTTATACCCTAAAGCAATAGATTGGCTTGCAACCTTAGTTTGACAGCCAACTCTAATTACTTCTACATTATTAACATTATCTACTGTAGTCTTTTTAGCATCCTTAAAGCAAATTACCTTTTGCTCATAATCCCCCATTATGGAATTCACAAAATCTTCAGTTGTTTGTTCAATTCCGCCAATATGGGGATTATAGTAATTAGGTATATGCAAAATTCTCTTCATTATTTTGCTCCTTCTTCTCTAAATACGCCAACGATAGTATGATAGATTATTCTAATATCAAGCCAAAATGATCTTTTAACATTATAATAAAGCTCGAATTTAATTCTATCTTCATATCTAACTAAGCTTCTACCATGACTTGCCCAGTAGCCTGTAATACCAGGTCTACATTTAGTAAGTAGTGCTTGATTTTCTCCATACTTCTCAAATTCCTCATCAATTATTGGTCTATAGCCAATAAATGACATTTGACCCACGAATACATTCCAAAATTGGGGAAGTTCGTCTAAAGAAGTCTTTCTTAAGAACTTACCAAATTTTGTAATTCTTGGGTCATTAGTAACCTTGAAGTCTCTTTTATATTCTTCTAATTGCTCTTTAGTAAAGATTTCTTCTAAAGGTCGTTTATCTATTTTCATAGTTCTAAACTTCCATACTTTAAACTTCTTACCATTCTTACCAATTCTTTCATGTCCAAACAATATTGGACCCTTAGAGGTAAGCTTTATAATAATTGCAATTATTAAGAATAACCATGAGAAAAGTATCATAAATAATAAAGAATTAACAATGTCTAAAAATCGTTTTATAAAGGAATAGAAATATTTCTTCTTATATAAAGAAACATTATAATCCATGCTTAAAGCTTCAATCATTGATTTTGTCTGTTTCAAATTGATCAACCGTCCTTCCTTTTTTCAATTTTAGTAGACAAACTCTATGTTCTTATCATAATTATTTAATCCAGCCATTAAAATCATTAATGGTACCATATAGAAATACATTCCATATGTGTTGTCGATAATTCCATACAAGTCAACAAGAATGTAGGCTATTAAAACTAGGCCTAAAACACTCTTTTCTAATTTACATGCTTGTCTATATTTTTCATAGAAATGAAAAGCAAGACAGATTAAGCCAACTACACCAACTGATGCTAAGCATTCAATTACTGTAGAATGGTATACAAGATATACGATTCTCTCTCCACTTTCATAATCAAGTGGACGAGAAGACCATTCACCAACAATACCGTTACCAAACATTATTGTTCCAAAATTAGTCTTCCATAGATTAATACCAGATTCCCATAATCCTGTTCTACCATTATTATCTAAGCCCTGGTCAAAAACCTGAGTCTTAACCTTGTCTATAATATTTGTAATGCCAATAACACCAAAGACTACAACTGCCATAGCAACAAAGCATACTCCTGCAATAATCCAAATAGTCTTTCTCTTCTTGGCAAATATTGCTGCCCAAATAAATAAGCATAAAAGCTCTAACGCACCAATACCATATGTCGCTCTAGATGTTGTTAAAACAATACATACGCATACAAGTGCTAATTTGAATAACGCAACAAATAAGTGACTAACACGCTCTGTCTTAACAAGCTGAATAAATATAAATGGCATTGTAAAGCACATCATTATACCAGCCTCATTACAAATACCCCAGCCAATGTAATACCAAAATGATAAAACAGAAGCCTCAGGGTTTGCAAGATGCATTTTATATACTGTATTGATTACCTCTAATGAAATCAATACAGCAACATAGCTCATCGCGATACAAACCATTCTAAATGAATTTTTATTTAGGTTAAGAGTAAATAATACCATTACAAATAAATATGCTAAATAGTTGAAATATAAAAAATACATTACTGGCTGATCTTGTGGAATAATATTGTGCCAGAATATTGGAATAATTGAAAGTATAGATAAAGCTGCTAAGCCTTTAAATGATTTAAGCTTTTTAAAATCTGGTTTATTTTTAATCGTAAAATATACCATCGCAACAACTGCTAAACCAACTGCAATGTATAGTGGAATTGGTTGACCATAAGAATCAATTCCTTGCCCCTGGGCAAACATTGCAAGCAGTACTGTTGGTACCATATACTTAAAATCATTAAATAGTATCATAGCAATTGAACCAATAATTGCGATAATACCAATTCCATATAAGAAATTAAAGTGCCAAACTATAACGGCAAACACCATTAAAAATAAGACAAATAATTCTTCAAAGATGTAATTATCATTCAACTTCTTTAACATATTTGTAACCTCTGACGAAAAAGCGTCATACTATTATATCATAATAGACTTTAAAAGCCAAATTCAAAAATGAAAAAGGGAGAGTCATAGACTCTCCTTCTAAATTTTATTCAATACCAATTATAAAGCTATAAATGTTTTGATCACCTTGAATAGGATAAACCTCAATAAATGGATTAATAGTTTCAGCAAATTCCTTTATTACATCTACCTCATCTACTGGAACATCTTGACCACAAAATATTGTTAATACCTGCTTAGAATCAAAATCAGCAATTGTGTTAAATGCTTTTTTAACTGCCTCTACTCTATTTTCATCTGTAGATATTAATTCTCCATCATAAATACAGATGAAATTACCCTTTTTAATATCTAAATTTCCAATTTGAGTATCTCTAATTGAATATGTAACCTCTAATGTTTTAACATTTGAGATTATCTCTTTTTCCTCTTCAACTATTTCAGCACTACTTCTATTTTCAACATTTAGCATTGAAATAGCACTATAGCCTTCTGCGATAGTTTTAGTTGGAACAACTACAACCTCAGCATTAGAATAATTTTCTGCTGCCTGCATAGCTGCCATTTTAATATTTGAATTATTTGGGAATACAAATATTCTATCAGCATTTATCTTATCGAAGGCTTTGATGAAATCCTTTGTTGATGTATTCATAGTTTGTCCACCAGTAACAACCTCATCAACTCCCATATCCATAAATGCTTTGGCAAGGCCAGCACCATTAGCTACAGATACTATAGCGTATGGCTTATGTGGCTTTTCTTCCTGTTCTGGTATTTCTACCTCATCAAAAATTGAATGATTTTTTCCACCTGAAACATCAATATTATCAACCTTAACAGATAAATATTCACCAAATTTCTTACATTCAGTTAATGCGATACCTGGATCAAAGGTATGAAGATGAACCTTAACAATAGAATTTTCCTTTTCAATAACTACTGAATCACCAATAGTATTTAAAAATGACTTTAAGACATTTATATCAAAATTAGCTACATCAACCTTTGAATTTTGAAGCTGTAGGGCAAATCTTGTGCAGTAGCCTAAGGTTAGCTGTGAATCAGCTCCAAATTTCTTTTTAAAGCATTCGTTTAGTTCTTCATCTTCAATATTTTCGCCATTAACATAGGCAAGCATACCCTCAATAATTCTACATAAGCCTGCTCCACCAGAATCTATTACTCCAGCCTTCTTTAATACTGGAAGTAGATTTGGTGTATTTTCAAGTGATGTATTTGCCGCATCTAAATAATTTGTCAAATACTCACTTAAGGTTTCATTAGAATCTATAGTATTATTAGCCTTTTCTGCTGCCTCTCTCATAACTGTAAGCATTGTACCTTCAGTAGGGTTTTGAACAACGCTATAGCTTCTCTTATAGGCTTCAACGAAGGCATTTGAAAATTGATTAATATCAGCAACCTCAACATTTTTTAAGCCTGTTGAAATGCCCTTAAAAAATTGAGATAGAATAACACCAGAATTACCTCTAGCATTTAATACCATGTTTTTAGCTAGTTGTTTAGACATCTCGCCAATATTTTTAGTATCAAGCTTTCTAGCCTCTACTATTCCACCTTCTATAGTCATTCTCATATTAGTTCCTGTATCACCATCTGGAACAGGAAAAACATTTAAAGAATTTATTCTTTCAATGTCTATAATTAGTTTTTTAGAACCAGCCTCAACCATCTTTAAAAAGTCTTGGCCATCAAGTAAAAAATTTATCATACTACTCTCCAACTATTGTAACTTCTTGTCCATAAAAATTAATTATAATTGTATCTGGACCTACAGTCGCACCAATAATTGGACCAACATTTGTTACTATTATTTCTTTAGGATCAATTTCAGTTTTGATTCTATTAACTACATATTCACATTCCTTCATACAATCAGCATGTTCAACGAAAATGATAGCATCGCTAATATTTTCGATTCTCTCCTTTGCTGATTCAATGATTGAATCAAGTGAATTCTTTCTTCCTTTTTCCTTCTTATAGGCATAATTATTACCCTTTGCATCAGCAATAATTATTGGTTTTACACCAAATAAATTACCAAAGAATGCGGCAGAAGCCTTTACTCTTCCAGCCTTCTTTAGCCATTCTAGTGAGCCTACTGTACAAAATTCATTATATTTTAGTTTCTTTGAATCAAGCTCCTTATAAGCCTCTTCAATATCCATAGTCAGAGCAAGCTCTGCTGCCTTAATAGCGATTAAGCCCTCACCAGCTGTTGCTCTTAATGTATCAAAACAAATAATCTTTCTATCCTTATATTTTTCATCAGCTAAAACCTCTTTAGCGATATTTGAGGCAAAATTAACTGAGCTTGATAATTTAGATGAACAAGCTACATATAAAACATCTAGACCTTCATCTAAATATTTTTTAAATTTAGCCTCACATTCATCACCCTTAATTTGGGTAGTCTTAAAAACCTTACCCTTACGCATAGCGCCATAGAAGTCAGAAGCTGAAAGTTCCTTCCAATCACAGTCAGCATCGTAGGTTTTACCCTCACAGTTGAATGTCATTTGAATATAATCAATACCAAATCTATCTCTTACTTCCTTTTCTAAATCTGCAGTTGAATCTGTTAAAACCTGAAATCTTTTCATACTACTCCTCCAATTTTAATTTAACTAAATTACATAATTGTTCTTTATTTAAAGTTTTATATTCCTCATATGTAATTTCTGGTAGAATATTAACCTCTACATCTACTAAATCAGCACTATTATCTAGTAGATTTGAGTTTTTAATAACTACAGGAATTATATTAGCCTTAGTCTTAATAATTGGCTTAAAGCTATCTATCATAAATTCTCCACCAATTTCTAATTGGGGTTGGAATATAAAGCTCTTTTTCTCTTTAATTTCTCTTTGAATATCTAAAAAAGCTGCCGATACATCATATAGACTTGATGTATCAATTCTTTCAGCCTCTAAAAATCTTGCCACCTGCTTATTAAAAAATCCTTTAACTCTTCTATAATCTAGGGCAAATGTAGCTGGGCTATTTATAGCTGAATATGCTATAAGTAAATCAGCCTCGCTTTTAAAGCTTACTACATAAACCTTATTATCCTTTAAATGATTAGATTTATCATTTACCTTTACATTAATATTGGCATCCTTTAAATAAATATCAATATATCTTTTAAAATAAAAATATTTAAAATCGAAGGCCATTTTCTTCCTTCTATTTTCAAAAAATATCTTCTTTAAAAGTTTTAATGCACGTATTAAATTTTTATTAAATGAAGACTTCAATCTTTGCATATAAAACTCCCAAACTCAAACGTTATTATATCACTACATAACTTTTTTGTAAACTACGCTTTACATTTTTTGACTACTACCTTTTTGTAGTATATAATTAGTATACTAATTAAGGACGTGATAGTATGATTGAAGTTAAAAATTTATTTAAAACATATAATGTCAAAGGAAATATTACAAAGGCCCTAGATGATGTATCTATTAAATTCCCAGAAACTGGAATGGTCTTTTTACTAGGTAAATCAGGATCTGGTAAATCTACATTATTAAATGTATGTGGTGGTCTTGATAATGCTGATAGCGGTGAAATCATTATAATGGGTAGATCTTCTTCTACCTTCTCAAAATCTGATTTCGATAGCTATAGAAATACCTACGTTGGTTTCGTATTCCAAGAATACAACATATTAAATGAATTTAGTATAGAGGATAACTTATCCTTAGCCTTAGAATTACAAGGTAAAAAGAAAAATAAGGAAATGGTTAAAGAGCTACTTGAACAGGTAGATTTGGCAGGATTTGCTAAAAGAAAGCCAAACACCTTATCAGGTGGACAAAAACAAAGAATAGCTATCGCAAGAGCTTTAATAAAAGATCCTAAAATAATTATGGCTGATGAGCCAACTGGCGCTTTAGATTCAAAAACTGGTAAACAGGTTTTTGATACATTAAAAAAATTATCTAAAGATCACTTAGTTATAGTTGTTTCACATGATAGAGAATTTTCAGAAATTTATGGAGATAGAATTATCGAGCTAAAGGATGGAAAAATTTTATCAGATGAAACAAAAGAAAAAATAGAATCAAAAAAGCTAAATGATAATATATCACTAGTTTCTGATTCTACCTTATCTATTGTTGATTCTAAAAAGCTAAAGCCTGAAGATATTAATAAAATTGTTGAATTTATCAACAACTCCGAAGGTGAGCTATTAATATCTAAAGGTGCAGATGATATTAATTCATTTAAAATTGCAAATCACATAGATAGTGATAATAAGACAGAAAAATTCTTAGAGACTAAGCCTGAATCTATAAAGACTAAACAATATACAAAAGATGATACTAAATTTATTAAATCAAAGCTTCCAATGTCTAAGGCTTCTAAGATGGGTATATCTTCTTTAAAGATTAAGCCAATTAGATTAATATTTACAATGCTTTTAACAATTACTTCATTTATTCTATTTGGTGTAGCTTCAGCTTTAATGAATTTTAATGCTGAAAAGGTTACAAAAAACAGCTTTGACCAATCTGAATATAATGAAGTAATGATTACAAACCACTATAATACAGTTAATAGATATTATAGTGATGGTAAGCTTCAAAGTGAGTATACAGGAAAGAATGATACCTTCTTTACTAAAAAAGAAATTGAAGAACTTTCTAATAAATATGGTATAAATACCCTACCTGTAATTGCTACATCAACATATCAAGATAAGGCATCAGTGAAAAATGTATCATCAACATCTGATACACCAAAGACAATGCTAGATTCTTCTTGCACTGGCTTTGCTATCGCAAATGATAATTCAAAATATAAAAATAATTTAATTGGTAAATATCCAGAAGCTAAAAATGATGTAGCCATTTCAGAATATTACGCAAAAGTTTTAAAAAATTCTAGAATGCTTAATGTTGATACTAATGAGGTCATTACAATTAATGATATTAATGATTTAATCGGTAAAAAGCTTAAAATATCAATTAATAATTATGAGATGATTTGTAATATAAGTGGTATATTTACTAGTCAAATAGCTTCTAAATATACATCATATGATGATAAGAGAATAGTTGATGAATGGACTAATGAAGAGGTTGGTAACTTTACTAAATATTTAGCTGATACTCCAAATAAAGTCTTTTTAGTAAATGAAGATTTCTATAAAGGCTTTATTGAGCAATCAGGCTATAAGCTAAATCCTCAGTCTAACTATAATAAATATTTCAATTATTCTAATTCAGCTAAAATGTATTTAGATTCAAATTCAAATTATTGGAACTATATATCAGCCTATAACTTAATTGAAAATGCTACTCTACCTATTAGAGAACTTTCATCTACTACTTCTAATTCTGTTATCATTCCTATTGATACTTTATATCAATTTATCAACTCTAAATCTAATGATATGAGCTTTAAGGATGAATATTGGCCAGCAAATAAAATATCAACTATTCAAAGCCTATATTCAAAATATTATAAATTACTTAGAGCTAAAGAATTAGAAATAGCTGATAATAATCATACTGAAGAAGAAAAAGCTGCCTTCCATGAAAAATATGATCACTTTAGAGAAATAGAAACTGAATGTCAAATATTAGAATTTATTGGAACTGAAAAGGCTAATGAGGCTGCCCAAGAATATCATAATGATCCAGATTATATTTATAGAGGCGAATATGATTATAATAATTATTTTTATATTAGTGGAGTTGACTATTATAGCGATAAAGACTTTAATAAATATCAATCTGCAAAAAATTTGATTGAAAGTATTTATTATCAAGGCAACTTCTACTTCTTAAATAACCCTAAAGATTATTTTTTAACAACTGATGAATTAAATCAGCTATTAGATTTATTTGATTATTTTATAAAGGATAATTTTAGTTCATTAAATGTAACACTTGAAATAAGTGATGGTAACAATAATGAGACTACAATTACTAGAACAATATCTGGCTATTATTTAAAAAATGAAGCTGACGTTAATTATGGTATCTATATTGATAAAAATGATGAAGAGTACTTTAAACAAAAAAATTATAGTACAACATCTACTAATTATGTTATAGAAGATAGCCCAATATATTACTCTAGCTGTTTTATTCCAATTAAAGAAGGAAACAGTAATATATTTGCTGAAGTTGAAAAGGTAAAAACTACTGATGAAATATATCAAATAGATAACAACCTATATTACAGCATTTCAGTAGTTGTTAACCTTATTTCGAATCTAAAACAAGCCTTCTTCTATGTCGGTCTAATACTTGCGGTATTTTCTGCACTATTACTATTTAATTTCATCTCCGTATCAATTTCTTCTAAAACCCATGAAATAGGTGTTTTAAGAGCTGTTGGTGCAAGAGGAAATGATGTATTTAAAATATTCTTCTCTGAATCATTATTTATCGCATTATTATCATTTATAATTGCGTTAATAGGCGCATTTATAATTGTAGTATTCTTAAATAAATATATTACAAATACCTTAGGTATGTCACTAAAACTATTAACATTTGGTCCACTATCAGTAGTCCTAATGCTAGGCATAGCTGTTGGTGTTGCGATAATTGGTACATTTATTCCTGTATTTATAATTTCAAGGAAAAAGCCAGTTGATTCGTTAAGAAGTCTATAAGAACAAAGGTTGATGAATCAACCCCAAGGAGCTTAGGCTCCTTTTTTTAATGC
>CAMOUK010000020.1 GCA_946626535.1 uncultured Caryophanales bacterium | reverse complement strand
GAGGAGACGGTATTATGAAAAAAATATTGTTTTTATTTAGTATTATATTAGTTATAATATTATCTTCATGTATGAGTAAAGAAGCTATAGACCAATATGTTGGTACATATTCTATTCATACTAATTATCATAAGACATATCATTATTCTTATGGTAAAACTACGGTTATAAGCGATGAGACATTAATTAAAAGAAACTTTACTCTTGAAATTAAAAGTGATGCAAGTGTTATAGTAACATATGCTGATGGCGAGGTTGTAAACGGCAAAGTATCAACGACTAAAGAGAAAGTTAAATTTAAGAATATAGACTATGTAGATGAATATACATATACATATAAAAAGACAAATGAGGGTGTAATATTAGAATACTCATATTATCCAACAAAGGTTGGCTTTGAATATGATTTTGAATCTGAAGGTTTTTCTTTAATTAAGAAAGAAGAAATAGAAATTAAAGATGAATATATCTATAACTGCTCAAGAGCATATTACACCGAAAAAGAATATCATCAAAAATACGAAAACATGACTTATGAAAATAGGAATTATAATAGATTATTAAACAGTAAATTAACAATCAATCTTAAAAATAAGACGTTTAAAATAGAAGTAGATAATATTGTTCAAGAAGGTCAATTTGAAATAAAAGATAAAAAATATATATTTCATATGGATAGTGCCTCACCACTAATCCCTATAGATATAGAGTTTACATATAAAGACTATGAAGAGCATTATTACTATCTATCATTAATGTATAAAACAGAAGAAGAAAAAGAAGATTATAAACTCGAATATAATTATGAAATCTTATTTTATACAAGGTATTAAAAAGTAAAACTTAAATAAATATAAAAAAATAAAAACAGGTATCCATTACTAAAATAAAATGAATACCTGTTTTCTTTTATGTCTAATCATCATTAGGCAATCTTTGTTAATGTAAAACGAGAATAGTTGTTTGCTACGAAAGTAGTTACTACACCTTCAGTTTCGAAGATTTCCTCGATTTGTACATCTGATTCTGTGATTAGCTTATCGATATATTTTAAAGCTACCTTAGAATTTTTGAAATATTTTGATTTAATTGGATAGGCGTTAATAGTGCCTGAAACTTGATAATTGTGACTCATAATCTTTCTTCTCCCTTGCTCTCTTTCGAAAAGCAAATACTATCTTACTACTAGATTTTTTTAAGTCAATTTGAAAAGCGCTAACATAGTTTATGGAAAATGTTTACATTGCTTTCATAAGTAAAAAAAAGCATATTTCCTATGTTTTTTAAGGAAAAATGCCATTTTTTTAATATATTATTTAATTTCTTTAGTAAATTCAGCTAATGCTTCAAGTTCATCCTTATTTACATTAGGGCTTAAATTATCATATACCATTTTATGATAATCATTTAACCATTTCTTTTCTGTAGCTGTTAGCATTTTAGTATCAACTGCGTCTAAATCAATTGGTGCGTATGTTATAGTTTCAAACTTTAGGAAGTGTCCGAATTCAGAAGTTCCTGCATCTACACATAGTAATTCATTTTCAATTCTGATACCATATTTATTTTCTAAATAGATACCAGGCTCATCAGTTGTAATCATACCTGGAGCAAGTGGTGCTGAATCATTTCTTTCTGGAACTATCTTCCATCTAAAGCCATTTGGAGCCTCGTGAACTGAAAGAAGATAGCCTACGCCATGTCCTGTTCCACATTTATAATCTAGAAGCTCTCTCCAAATTGGACCTCTAGCTAAAATATCTAGGTTTTGACCATTACAGCCCTCTAGGAAGATGGCAGAAGCTAGATTTATTACAGCCTTTAATACTAATGTATAATGAGTCTTTAATTCCTTAGATATATCACCTAAGGCATATGTTCTTGTAATATCTGTTGTTCCTTCTAGATAATGTCCACCTGAATCTATTAATAGGAAGTTTGCATTTTTAATTTTAGCATTTGAAGAAGGTGTAGCACTATAGTGCATCATAGCGCCATGAGCACCAAAGGCACAGATAGTATTAAATGATAAATCTACATAGCCCTTTGTTTCTTTTCTTAAATTATCCATATAATTAGATAATGAGATTTCATCAAGATCTTCGCCTTTTGCGTATGCTTCCTTTAGATACTTCATGAATCTAAATGTTGCAACACCATCTTTAATATGAGCTAGCTTTGTATTTTTAATTTCAGTCTCATTTTTAATTGATTTTAGAAGAAGTGTTGGATTTTGTGCATTAATTATCGTATTTTGATTTTCAATAGATTGATAAATATGATAATTTAGCTTATTTTCATCAACTAAGATATTTAAGCCCTTTAGGCCCTTTACAAATTCATATATTTCATTATAAGGCTTTACGATAATTTCGTTTTCATTTAGATACTTATCTATTTCTAAATCAATCTTATTTTGGTCAACAAATAATATTATATTATTGTGTGTTATATATGTATAAGCTAAAAATACTGGAGTATGTACAATATCGTTAGCTCTTAAATTATATAACCATGCTTGATCTTCTAGAGTTGTTAGAATATGAGCGTTAGCTCCCTTATCCTTCATAACATTTCTTACAGCCTGAAGCTTTTTATCAAATGTTTTTCCTGAGAAGAATTTAGATAGTAGATAAATTGTTGAAAATGGAAGACCTGGTCTATCAAACCACGCTTCATTTATTAGCTTATCCTCTGAGATAAATTCTACATTTGGTAGTTTTTTCTTTAAGGTCTTAACATAGCTTGCTGGAAGTAGTCTTCCATCGAAGGCTAATCTTTGACCATCCTTTAAACTATTTTTTAGATAATCTTCTAGGCTTAATACATATTCTTCGCCCATTTTCATTAGAGTGATTCCAGAGCCCTCAAGCTCGATAGCAGCTTGGATGAAATATCTTCCATCTGTCCATAAATAAGCTCTATCCTGCATAACAAGTAGTGTTCCTGCAGAGCCTGTAAAGCCTGAGAAGTGTGCTCTTGCCTTGAAGTGAGCACTTAAATATTCACTTCCATGAAAATCAGAGGAAGGAATTATATAAGCATCATAATTATTTGCTTTTAGTAAATCCTGTAGGATTCTTAAATTTTCCATAAATATCACCAAAAATATTATATAACAATTAGTTTTTTTATAAAATAATATTTTGACAAAAAATTGAATAATAATAATTGAAAAAAAATTAAAAAGTTTATATAATATATTGAAAGTTGGAGGATTGAAAATATGAATATTGGTGGTTTTTGTGGAATTATCGATATCGTATTAGTAGCATTGTTCTTAATATTTGCAATTGTTGGTTATAAAAAAGGATTTGCTACTAAGATAATTTCATTATTGAGTTTTATTATTGTTGTAATTTTAGCATTCTTATTTGCAGGACAATTAGCTAAACAATTCCAAAATTGGGGAATTATGTATCCTGGTATTTATAATAATATATATGCTAACGCTGAAGCTAAGATTTCATCAATTTCTGGTGATTCAGTAAACGCTAAGGTTGCTACACTTCTTGGTTGGCCACAATTTATGGCTGATTTAGTAGTTAAGGGCTTAGGCGGTGATGCACTTGCATCTATGACTGACGCAGAGCTTGCTACAGCTGTTGCTGAAAAGGTAACTATGTGGATTATGAATGTAATTTGCTTCGTTATTATCGTTGTTGGTGTATTTATTGTTTTAGGTATCGTTAAGGCAATTATCACAGGCTTAAAGAAGAACGCTGGATTTAGAATTATCGATGGATTATTTGGCGTAGTTTTATATGAAGTTATTCTTGCAGCTATCGTATGTGTAATCTTCTTCGTTTTAAATTTCGCATACTATGATAACTGGAATGAAGGCTTGACTAATTGGTTAAAGGTAGATATGCAGCTAGATAATGACAACTTTAGATTCTCTAAGTTTATTTTTGAAGGCAACTTCTTAAAGAATATCTGGGAATTAATAGTTGGTAAAATTGGTAAGTAATAATATTAAATGATATCATTTTAAAAATGGTATCATTTTTTATTTTATTATGATATAATACGTTTGTATTTGTAAAGAAAGGATACTTATAAGTATAAGTATAGTGGGGAAAAATGAAAATTAATCAAAAACTTTTTATACTAGGCGACGCACAACAGCCAATTGAAGTTCAAGAATTTGATGGTAGAAAGGTTGAACTTTTCTATTTAGAAGATGAGGTAGTAAAGACAGATTTTATCAATAAATCTCAATTTGCTGTTTGGAGCTCAGTTGATGGTGTAAACTATAGACTATTTTTAGAACAAGGCTATTATAATGCTGTTCCAAAACTATATTCTAAGGAGATTAACCAAATTTGGTTAAAGTTCTGGGATACTACAGAGGCTATTACTAGAAAGACTTCTAGATTTATTCTTATACCTATGATGATTGTATGTATCGGCTTATGTATTGCATCATTTGCTATTAAAAACCAAATTGCATCATATGTAACTATTGGTGTTTTAATTGCAGCATTTATCGCAATGCTTATTGTAAACTCATTTACAAGAAAGAAAGTTATGCAAGAAAATATGAATTCTAGAAATAAGATTGCTGAAATCTTAGGTCAAGATGAATTTGATAATATCTTAAAGACTCAAAAGGATTATATGGATGCTTATTATCAAGCAATGTATCCTGATGATGAGGAAGTTGAAGCTGAAGAAGCTAATGAAGAAGCAGAAGTTTTAGAAGAACCAAAGACTGAAGAAGCTAAAGAAGCTACTGAGGAAGTAAAGGAAGAAGCTAAGGTTGAAGAAACTGCTGAAGAAGTAAAAGAAACAGAAGTTGAAGTTAAGGAAGAAAAGTAATGAATATTGATGATATATCTTGTATTAATACCATCCGTGTATTTGGAGCTGAGGTTATCAGTAAGGTAAATAGTGGTCACCCAGGAATTGTTTTAGGTGCAGCCCCTATTGCGCATACACTATTTACTAAGCATTTAAGAGTTAACCCAGATGATGAGGGCTGGTTCAACAGAGATAGATTTATTCTATCTGCTGGTCATGGCTCTATGCTTTTATACATGATGCTACATTTAAGTGGCTTTAAGATTAGTATTAATGATCTTTTAAATTTTAGACAAAAGGGAAGCCTTACTCCAGGACATCCAGAATATAAGCACACATCAGGTGTTGAAATTTCTACAGGTCCTCTAGGACAAGGTCTTGCAACTGCAGTTGGTTTAGCTATTGCTGAATCATATCTTGCAGCAAAATTTAATAAAACTGATTTTGATGTAATTGATCATAATACATATGTACTATGTGGTGATGGTGACCTTCAAGAGGGTGTATCTATGGAGGCTATGAGCCTTGCTGGTCATTTAGGCTTAGGTAAGCTTATCGTATTATATGATTCAAACGACATTCAGCTTGATGGTAGCGTTAGTCTTGCAAACACTGAAAGTATTGAAAATAAGGTTAAGGCTATGAATTGGAACTATTTAAAGGTTACTGAGGGTAATGATGTTGATGCTATCGATGAAGCTATTAGAAAGGCTAAGACAAGCTTAAGACCAACATTAATTGAGGTTAAGACAATTATTGGCTATGGTGCCCCAAATAGTGGAGAATCATCAATTCATGGTAAACCAATGAATGCTGAAGCTTTAGCAGAATTAAGAAAATTCTTAAATTATACTACTCCAAGCTTTGAAGTAGCTAATAATGTTTATGAATATTATAAAACTAATGTAAGAAATCGTGGTGAGCAAGAGGAATCTAGCTGGAACGAATTACTTGCAGATTATAATAAGAAATTCCCTGAGGAATATAATGAACTTGTTGATTTTATGGATGATAATTTCAAATTAGATTTATCTTATCTTCCAAAATATGAGGTTGGCTCAAATGAATCAACAAGAAAGGTTATGGGAAAGGTATTAGATTATTTCTCATCAGTATTACCTAATATTATGGGAGGCTCAGCTGATTTAACTGCCTCTACAATGGTTAAGGGTGCTGATGGTATCTATGGTACTTCAAATCCTATCGGAAGAAATATTAAGTTTGGTGTTCGTGAGCACGCCATGGCTGCCATTACAAATGGTATTACACTTCATGGAGGCTTAAGAGGCTTCTGTTCAGGCTTCTTTGTATTTAGTGATTATCTAAAACCTGCCGTAAGACTTGCAGCTATCATGAAGCTTCCAAGTATCTTCCTATTCTCACATGATACAGTATGTGTAGGTGAGGATGGTCCAACACATCAGCCAGTTGAACAGCTAGCTATGTTTAGATGTATGCCAAATGTTAATTTATTTAGACCTGCAGATGCAAACGAAATGATTGCAGCTATGATTTACACATTTGAAAATAAGGAATATCCAACTGTAATTGTTTCAACAAGACAAAATGTAACTACACTTTCTGAAACTAAGAATAAGGATATCTCAAGAGGTGCATATATTGCATATGAACCAAAGGGCGAGGTTGATTCAATCCTTGTAACATGCGGTTCAGAGCTTGAATTATGTATTCAAGTAGCTTCTAAGTTATCTTCAGAGGGAAGAAATGTTAGAGTTGTTTCAATGCCTTCTATGTTCTTGTTTGATAAGCAAGAAAAGTCATATAAGGAAAAGATATTACCTTCTAAAATAACTAAGAGACTTGCAGTAGAGATGGGCGCAACAATGCCTTGGTATAAATATGCATCTAACGTATATGGTATAGATGAATATGGTAAATCAATGC
The DNA here is from genome assembly GCA_946626535.1 of uncultured Caryophanales bacterium. The sequence goes on along the minus strand of CAMOUK010000020.1, from coordinate 15,713 downwards.
CTTTAAAAGAAATTTATGTTGAATATGGATTTACTGTAGAAAATATTTATAAGGAATTTAAAAATATTAAATAAGAAAAAAGCTCCTAATTAATTTTAGGGGCTTTTTTAATATATGGTCTTTATGACCTATAGAAAGAAAGAATGAGTTTCTTTTTATGATATAGCATTTGTATCTATATCATGGGTATTAACATTAAATTTTAAAATACCTTTTTTAGATAAATATTTCTTTTTAAATTCACTACAGATGATTGGTCTATCAAATAGATAGCCTTGAACAACCTTACAGCCTATAGATTTTAAGAAATTAGCTGTTTCACTTGTTTCTACACCTTCACATAATACATCCATCTTTAAGTCTTTGACTAGATTAAGTATTGTAGAAAGAATAATACTTTCCTTAGGATTATTTTGATCTCCACAGAAATTCTTATCTAGCTTAATTGTATCAAAATCTAGATTAGCTAAATTAGCTAGGTTAGAATAACCAGAACCAAAGTCATCCATTGAAATTGAATAATTATGAGAATGTAGGTCATTGATGAATTTGGCTATTACACCGACATTTTCTATATACATAGATTCAGTAATTTCTATTTCGATATATTTAGCATCTACCTTATATAACTCTCTTATTTCATCGATTCTTTTAATATATTCATCAAAATTCTTTTGATATCTAGATACATTTACAGAAATTTTTAAAGGAACTAGTCCTTCATCTAAGCATTCTCTTTGGAAACGGCATACATTTTCAAAAACCTTATAGTCGAATTTGTTGATGAAGCCTGTCTGTTCAAAAATTGGGATAAATGAATCAGGGTATAAAAGTGATTGATGCTTATAATTCCATCTAGAAAGAGCCTCAGCACCGATGATTTCACCTGTTTCGATATTTACCTTTGGCTGTAGATATAATAGGAATTCATTATCATCTAGAGCCTTATTCATATGCATTTCAATATCTGAAATACGCTTATATTCTTCATATGTTTCATTAGTGAAGAAGTGTAGGCCAGGCTGTTTATTTTTAGAAGTTAGGTTGGCCTTATCAATTGAATTATTTAAAGTATCTACACCATTATGCTCATATACACCGGCATCTATAATGATTTCTTCACTATTAGATGCTTTTTTAACTTTAGTAGAAATTAATTCATAAATAGAAGTAATCTTAGCTGAATCCTGATAAGGAATGAATATTAGGAAGTTATCTAATGCTACTCTGCATTTTATTACGTTTTTTTCATTAATTTCTTTTAAGGCATTACCTAGATTTATAATAAGCTTATCAGCATAATCGACACCTCTAATATTATTAATAGAATCATAATTATGAATTTTTAATGCGGCTATTGTATAGTTTGGATAAGTAATAGAATTAGATATAAAGTCAAATATTTTATCCTTAAATTTAGTTATGTTATATAAGCCGGTTAAAGAATCATAATATAATGTCTTTTCTAAGAATTTTTGTTCATGGTCGTTATAAAGTTGAATAGAGAAGAATTTAGACATTACCATTAGGGCTGAAACGACATTAGGATTCCATACTCTATTTTTACCACATACATCAAATCTAAGTACACCTAAGATTTTACCTGCAAATATTAATTCAAATAGAAGCATTGCGGTAACTTTTTGTTCTACAAGCTGTTCATAAACTAAGCCTAAATGCTTACATGATTGTATCCGGTTAATTTTTAATAATCCCGTTTGGTCGAATGTTTTTTCCCAGGCAATCTCGTAAGCTTCACCACCATATTTATAATTATCAATCAACCCTGCCAAATATGGTTTTTTAGGATTTACCCATTCGTAAGTTATAGAATACTCTGTCGCTCTTAATTCATCAGGTACTCTAGCTAGTAGGCATACTCTATCTAGCTGATAGAAGTTACCAAGTAAGCTTATTGAATCTAAAATATTGGTTTTAAGTGAAGTGCCCTGGTGATTAAATATTTCAAATACACCAGCTATAATTTTAGCACCATTAGTTGCTGTTTCAGAAAAATCCTTTCCAGTAGGCTTATATACGAAATTATATTCCTCAGGCTCACATTTTGATGTATACATTATGAAGCAATCTCCACCCTTAGTTTTCTTACCTCTATTAAGGGCTCTATTTGCCTTATTTATTAAATCATCTAATGTTTTAGCGTCATTAGGGAAATGTACACAGCCTATTGTGGCACTAATTTTAGTTTGTTTAATATTGTGCTTTGAAACATCGGCAATTGCCTGTCTCATATCTGTGCATACTCTATGAATTTGATCGTAGTTATAATCTAGGAAGGTAAGTAGAACAAATTTATCAGCATATAGTCTACAAGCATAACCGTTATTACCTAGATATTTTCTTATTGATGCTGAAACCTCAATTAAAATAAGATCTCCAAAGATAGTACCATATTCTTGATTAAATTTACTGAAATTATCAATATTTATAACCATCATTACAAATGGGTTATTTGCGGCGATTTCCTCTCTAATTTTTTTATTGAAGGTAGCTTCGTTATATAGCTTTGTTAAATCATCATATCTAGCGCTACCCAAATAGTCATTTTCGCCTATGATAAACATTAATGTATTATCATCTAAAAGATAACCGTAGAAGGTGTACTCCACACTTTTTTTAGGTTTTTTTTGTTCGACCGAAAGAGTAAAATCAAACTTCTTATTATCGGTTTCTAGATAATCAAAAATAGTTTTAAACTTTTCCATCTCAGATTCCTCGATGTTTCGCATCTTAGGGACAAGAGAAAGAAAATCATCGAATGTGATATTTTCTTTAATAGCTCTATCTTCATCAAAGAATTGCTCAATGATTTTTGTTTTTCTATTAATAATTATGGCAAAACTGTTTTTGATTTCTAAAATTTTAGAAAAAATTTTAGCATAATCCATAATGATCACCAATCTTTATATTGAATTTAAACCGTACTATCTTATAATTCATTATAATTGATTTTCGAAAATAAGTCAATTGAAGAAGCTTGTCTTGCGCTTTCAATAACAATTATATTGTTAAATATCATAAAAAATGTTATATTATTATGGATTTAGAAAAGAGTGATAGATCATATGAAATGTGATATTGTTGTAGTTGGCGGTGGTCACGCAGGCTGTGAGGCAGCTTTAGCTGCGGCCAACATTGGATTTAATACAATTTTAATAAGTGGTAACCTAGATATGCTTGGTTCTATGCCATGTAATCCATCAATTGGTGGACCAGCTAAGGGTGTTGTAGTAAGAGAAATAGATGCACTAGGTGGATATATGGGTAAGAATGCTGATTTAGCTCAAATTCAAACTAAGATGCTAAATCAATCTAAGGGTCCTGCCGTATGGGCCTTAAGATTTCAAGAGGATAAGCTTGAATATACTAAACTTATGAAAAAGCATTTATCTGAAACTAAGAATTTAACTTTAGTTGAAGCATATGTTATAGATATTTTAACTGAAAATAATACTATTTGTGGTGTAAAACTAGAGGATGGTACTATAATTGAATGTAAGGCTTGTATACTTACAACAGGTACATATCTAGATAGTAGAATTTTAAGAGGCGATTGGACTAAAAATGAAGGTCCAGATGGTCAAAGAACAACAAAGGGTATTAGTGAGGCCTTAAAGAGATTTGGCTTTACTATTCAAAGATTAAAGACTGGTACACCTCCAAGAATTAAGGCATCAACTATCGATTTTTCAAAGGCTTCAATTGAATGGGGCTCAGATGAGGTATTACATTATAGCTTCGATAAGGGGTATGATTCAGTATTAAAGGAAAGAAGACCTTGTTATCTAACCTATACAAATAAAGAAATTCATGATTTAATTAATGAAAATTTAGATAAATCAAGTATGTATAGTGGTGTTATTAAAGGAATTGGTCCTAGATATTGTCCTTCAATTGAAACTAAGCTTGTTAGATTTAAGGATAAGGAGCGCCATCAAATATTTTATGAGCCAGAAAGCTTATCACTTGACCAGGAATATATTCAAGGCTTTTCAACATCTATGCCTGTAGATATTCAAGATAAGATGATTAGATTATTACCAGGCTTAGAAAATTGTGAGGTTGTAAGATATTCATACGCTATCGAATATGACGCAATTGACCCACTTGATTTATGGCCAAGCCTAGAGACTAAGCTTGTAAATAATTTATTTACAGCTGGTCAAATAAATGGTACATCAGGCTATGAGGAGGCTGCAGGTCAAGGTATTATCGCAGGTATTAACGCTTGTCAAAAGCTAAAAGGAAAAGAGCCTGTAATATTAAAAAGAGATGAAGCCTATATTGGTGTTATGATTGATGATTTAGTAACTAAGGGTACTGATGAGCCTTATAGATTATTAACATCAAGAGCTGAATATAGATTATTATTAAGACATGATAATGCTGATTTAAGACTTAGAAAAATAGGTCATGATGTTGGCTTAATTGATGATGAAAGATATAATAGATTAAATAATAAAATTAAGGCTATTGAGGATGTTAAGAATCAATTTAAGGCTATAAAGGTTAATCTTAATATCGCAAATGAGGTTTTAAATAAGTATGAGCTACCTAATGTTAATGAATCTATAAGCCTAGAATCATTAATTAAAAGACCTGAAATAAACTATAAAATCATCAAGGAAATGATTGATGCAGCTGGTATTTCATTAGAAATAAATTATGATGATCCAAATGAAATATTAGAGCAGGTTGAAATATTTTATAAATATGATGGCTATATTAAAAAAGCCTTGGAGCAATCAAATAGAATGCGTTCACATGAATCTAAGATAATACCTGATGATATTAATTATGATGATGTTGATAATATCGCATTAGAGGCTAGAGAAAAGTTTAAGAAGATTAAGCCAAAGACAATTGGACAGGCATCTAGAATATCAGGTGTAAATCCAGCTGATATTTCAGTATTAGATGTTTATGTTGAAAAGCTATTAAGGAGTAAGTAGATGGATTTTAAGAAGGAATTACTTAGTTTAAATCTTAATATTGATGATAATATGCTAGATAAGTTAGAGCTTTTTTATAGTGAACTTATCAGAGTTAATGAATATATGAATTTAACTGCTATTACTGAGCATGATGAGGTTTATATTAAGCATTTCTTCGATTCATTAACTATTCTTAATTTAATTGATAAGGACGCTAAACTTTTAGATGTAGGCTCTGGTGCTGGCTTTCCGGCAATACCTTTAGCTATAGCATCAAACCTAGATATTACAATTATCGATGCGTTAAATAAAAGAATCAATTTTTTAAATGAAACAATTAATAAGCTAGGCTTAACAAATGTTAAGGCCTTGCATAAAAGAGCAGAGGATTATGTAAAAGAGGCTGGAGCTTCTTATGACTATACAGTAGCTAGAGCAGTAGCAAGACTAAATGTCTTACTTGAGCTTTGTCTTCCTTTAACTAAGGTTGGAGGACATTTTATAGCTATGAAGTCTAATCAATATAATGAGGAATTAGATGAGGCTAAAAATGCTTTAAATATCTTAGGTGGTAAGGTAGAAAAGGTTATTGAACTTGATTTACCATATGATATGGGTAAAAGAGCCATTATTTTAATTAAGAAGGTAAAAGAAACTCCAAAAAAATATCCAAGATTATTTGCTAAAATAAAGGAGAAGCCTTTATGATCTATAAGATGGATGAAATAGTAACAACAAAAAAGCCACATGTTTGTGGCTCAAATGAGTGGAAGGTTATTAGAACAGGTGCTGATATTAAGCTTGAATGTCAGGGCTGTAAAAGAGTAATAATGCTATCAACCTTCGAGCTTGATAAGAGAGTTAAGAATAAAAAGTAGAGTATCAGTTTCGATACTCTATTTTTATATTATTATCAACATAGCTTATTATAGCATATGCTCCACTTCTAATTGGCATAGAAGGAGAGATATGGCCTAAATCGATATCAAGTAGGATCGGAACATTATATTCCTTTAATGAATCTATATAGGCTTCCTGTGGTGTCATATTAAATGATTTATCATAATAATTTAGGGTTCTTCCAATAATAAAGCCTGAAACATTATCGAACCAGCCTGTGGATTTTAATTGGAATAATACTCTTTTTATACCTAGTGAATTTAGCTCGCAGGCTTCAAAGAAAAATATAGTCTTTTTATCCTTTATATAATTTTTTGTATTATCATATTTTGTTCCACATAATATATTTAGACAATCTAGGCAGCCACCAATTAAATATCCTTCAAATGGCTTATTATAATTATATGGTGTAATTATTTTTCTTTTATTAAAATGATATTTTGGAAGTATTTCATCTGAATGGGTTAAATCAAAGCTCTTATAGCCATAAAATTCCTTTTTACCACTTAGCATTTCAATAGTATCTAGAATATCATATTTAAATGGATGCATATATAGTGATGGAGCGTTAGGGCCATAGATAGCTTCCATATCGCAGATAGTAGATAGCGTATATGTTAAAAATGTATTATCAGAATAGCCAATAAACCATTTTTTATGATTTTTAATTTTATTAAAATCAAGATATGGTAGTATTTGACATTCATCCTCACCACCACCAACTGACCAAATAATATCGGCATCAGATTTAAAGGCCTCCATAATTTCTTCAGCTCTATCTTTAGGAGAGGCTGATGCGTAAGGTAGGTCAGCCTTAAAGATATTTTTACCAAATTCTACCTTGGCATTAAGCTTTTTTAAGACATTTAATGCGGCCTCCATTCTTTCCTTATATGGTGTTGTTGTTACTCCAAAGGATGGGGCAACTAAATATATATTTAAATTATTAATGTAATCTGGCTTCATATTTTATACCTCTTATTAATATTAAATAAGACAATTTTAAAAAAAGCAATGTTATTTTATAATAATTTTTGTTATAATTATCATAGTGTTTATTAAGGAGCTTATTATGGGTTTTAAAGAAAAATTTTTGAAGTTTATGGGAATAAAAAAGAAAATAGCTCAAGAGCCTGGTGTTATTGGCTTTTATGATTCTAAGCCCTTTGATAGCTTAAAGTGGGCTTTAATATATGCCAATGAGGTATGTATTAGTGAATCTGATAATGAAAAAACAGCTAGTGTTATGGTTTATACTAGAGAATATAAAAAGACTACATTTATCAATGTTTTAGTATATAAGGAGGAAGGCTTCGAAATAGCAAATTATACATATGAGAAGCTTAAGCCTTTATTAATAGAAAAGGGTATTACTCCAGCTGAAAGAAGTATTGTTTTAGTTATATTCCAGCATAGAAATGAAAAGACTATTGAGATGGCACATCATTTTTGTAAATCAGATAAGAATAATTTTGAACAGGCCTTAGTATATAATCCAAAGAGAGTACAGATGGATTTTTATAAACCAGTTCCAACATTCTATAGATTATATGATATCATGTGCGAGGATTTATATTTTGATTTAGCATTTATTGATTCAACAAGGGAATAATTATGAAAAAAATTAGTGCGAAGGTTTTATGGCTTATAGCTTTAGGTTTAATTATAATAGGTGCTATATTAGTGTTTGTTTGTTCAAAGGTTCCAAATGAATGGACAAAGACTATTATTGTCATTATCGCTATCGATTTTATCTTAGCGACTTTTGTCATTCAGGCTGCCTCATTTAAAAGCTTTAGATATAAGGCTAAAAATAATTACCCAACATTAGAATATGAGGGTAATTATGATGAACTTAAAAAACTATTATTAGATAATAAATTTAATGAGGATAAGCATAAATATGGCTCATCATTTTTAAAGATTGATGGTGATGATGCCTTAAAGGTTACATTAATTGATGATATAGAATATTATTATAATCAAGAAGAAAATAGTGAAGCTAGAAAGCCAAATAAGGATTTAGATAAATGTAAAAGATTTATCGATATTGAAATATTTAAAGAAATTGGCGAGTATGAAGATAGACTTGAAGATTTTACAATTCAAGGTAAAAATGTTTATTTTACTGCGCTTTTAAATATGGGAAATGGCGAATTTAAATGTTTCAATTATCTTGAGCCAGAAGAGGAATTTTTAGTTGGCTACAATAAATTATTTGAGTATTTAAATATTAGAAAGAAGCAGGAAAATGTGGGAGAATAAAAAGCCTGTTAGGGCTGATCAAATTAGAGTGAATAGAGGCTTATATTACCATTTTGGTATATATGAGGATGATAATACTATCTACCAATTTGCATCACCAAAGGGAAGTGAAATATCACCAGATACAGCCTGTGTATGTATTTGTACACTTGATGAATTTTTAAAGGGTGGTATACTAGAGGTTAGGACATATTCAGATGATGAGCTAAAGGAAAAGAAGTCACCTGATGAAATAATAAATTACGCTAAAGCACATTTAGGCGAAATGGGCTACAACTTAATAACAAATAACTGTGAGCATTTCGCAAATAGATGTACCTTTGGCAAATCAATTTCAAATCAAAGCGATGAGATTTTATCTATTTTTGGAGGGTTATTTAGATGAGAATTGGTATTGATGTAGGTGGAACGACTGTAAAGATTGGATATGTAGAAGACCATAAAATTATCAATAAATTCGAAATTAAAACAAATAAGGAAACCTTATTTGAAGACATTTATAATGCCATCAAGGACGTTAAAAATGTAGAATTTATTGGCTTTGGCTTCCCAGGCCATGTTAAGAATAATTATATTGATGTTTTACCTAACGTTGGTATTTCAAATGTCGATGTACAAAAGGAATTTTCTAAGTATTTTAAGGGCGTAAAGATTATGTGCACTAACGATGCGAACGCTGCCGCATTAGGTGAGGTAATTGCCGCAAATAAGTATAGAAGTAGCTATTTTGTTACACTTGGTACAGGTGTTGGCGGAGGCTATATTTACGAAGGTAAAATTGTAAATGGCTTCAACGCTAATGCTGGTGAAATCGGTCATATGTTTATCGATTATAAGAATAATTTTAAATGTAGCTGTGGAAGAAGTGGTTGTCTAGAGACTGTTTCTTCAGCAACTGGTATTACAAGACTTGCGATGGTTAATAGGGGTAAATATAAAACTACCCTAGATTTTGATAATTTAAGCTGTAAGGCTGTTTTCGATAAGGCAAAGGAAGGCGACGAGCTAGCTTTAGCTGTCGTTGATGAAGCATCAAAGAATTTAGGTATAGCTTTAGCTAATATCGCAGTAACATGCGATGTTGAATGCTTCATTATCGGTGGTGGTGTTTCACGGGCTGGTGAATTTTTAATTGAAAATATTAAGAAGCATTATCTAAATTATTGCCACTACGCTTCAAAGGATATTCCAATTGTCTTATCTACAATTAAAAATGATGCAGGATTACTTGGAGCAAGCTATTTAGATGAATAAGAAATTAAAGGAACGTTCTTGCAAAATTTATAAGCCAGAGATAATGAGCTGTCCATTTTGTGGTACTAAGCTCATTTATAAGCATGCCTTGTCAAATAAAATTATTCAATTTTCAAATGGAAGATATATAAGAATTAAGAACCTAGGATATTATTGTCCTAAGTGTGAGGATGGCAATATTTATTTTTCTCAAACAGCTAATAAATTAAGCTTTAAGGGCACTACCTACTCTACTAAGGTTATCTGTATGATTGATTACTATAAATCACATGGCTTAGGCAGAGAAGAAATATGTGATATTTTAAATGATAAAAATATCATTATTTCAAGTAGAAATATTGATGTGCTTGATCAAAAGATTAAAGCTTTCATCAATATGGATTATGACAAGGTTATAAATGAAGCTTATGCTAATATGCTAAATAAGTTTAATCATATTAGAATATGCGTAGATTTAATAACTGTAAATGAAATAATTTATGTAATTTTATACGACTATTTTACATCTTCAAAGCTAGCAATTTGGAGGTTTAATGGACTAGATGATTCAACCTTAGTTGATACTTTAATTAAGTATACTTCTAATCCACATATAAAGAATATTGTGACTATTAGAAATGTCTCAAAATTCTTCCCGATGGTTAGAAAATCAGCTCCAAAGAGATGTAAAATCACATCGTTCGAAAAATTTTAAAAAAATACCGAATTTTTTTAGTCAAAATGTTAATTTTATAGAATAATATTTTGACTTTTTCTTTGTAACGTGTTAAAATAATCAGTACTAGAGGTGGATAACATGAGTGAAATTAAATTGGACGAATATGACAAGCTTATAATTAAGTATTATCAAGAAGATTCATCAATTTCTAATATAGAATTATCAAAAAAGATTGGTTTAGCTCCATCTAGCTGCTTACTAAGAGTAAGAAGCTTAAAGGAATCTAAAATTTTAAAGCAATTTACAGTAGTAGTAGATGAAAAGCTTTTAGGATTTGAAATTACATGCTTCGTAAAGGTAGCTATGGCTCCTTTAAATAGAGAAACATCTTCAAGATTTATCGAAGAGGTTAATAAGATTCCTGAGGTTACAGAATGCTACACAATTACTGGTGATTCAGCATTCTTACTTAAGATTGTAGCTAAGAATTTCCAATATTATCGTAATTTTATTTTCGATAAGCTTTTAAGTGTTCCAAACGTTTCAAACGTTGAAACATCTATTGTTGTAGGAACTGAAAAGAAGACAAATTTAATTCCGTTAGATTAAAGCCTTTTAGGCTTTTTCTTTTTTTCTTAATATTGTAATTTTGAGACTTGTTTGTTATAATTACAAAGTTCTTTTTTAGGTCTTTAAAATTTACAAACTATAATTAGTTTGTTATAATAGAAAAGATGAGGGAATAAATATGAGAAAAATAATTTATAGTTCAATTTCTTTTGTAATTTTACTTATAACTGGATATTTAACTTATCACTTCATATCACAGCAAAACTACGTTTGGGGTTCTGTGTTTTTTGGCGTTGCCATAGCAGCACTTGTAACAACAGTAGTTTTTGTTTTCGCATTTATTCATCGTAATATGCAACAAAAGATTAGTGATTTGCAAAATCAGGTTAAGATTTACTCTGATATTTCATATCACGTAAGCCAAGCCGGTGATGAAGCCTTCAATAAGCTTCCCGTTGGTATCGTCGTATATGATGAATCATATGACATTAAGTGGGCAAACGAGTATGCTAAGAAGATATTTAATAATGAGCTTATCAAGTCATCATTAAATGTTATTTCAGATAATTTGATAAATGAAATAATTAATGGTAAGGTTTCTACAATTTTAAATTATAACGATAAATCATATGACGTTATTCATAATGGTCAATTCGATATCATCTATTTCTTCGATGTTACAGAGCGTGAGCAAATCATCAAGAAATATGACCAAAGAGTAGCAACTATCGGTATTATTGGTCTAGATAACCTAGAAGAATCATTAAAGAGATACGATATGCAGGAAAAAGCCAACATCAGAGGTCAAATCCTTGGTGAGGTTTCTGACTGGGCTGAAAGCTTTGGCTGTTATCTTCAAACATTATCAAATGATAGAATGTGTATAGTTCTAGATAGAGAATCTTTAGATAGAATGATTGCTGATAAATTCTCTGTATTATCAAAGGTAAGAGAAATTTCAGCTAAGAATAGATTGAAGTCATCTATTTCAATGGGTATCGCATCATACGATACTAATTCAGAGGAGCTTGGTGCTTTAGCACAAAATGCGATCGAGCTTGCTGAAAAAAGAGGTGGAGACCAGGTCGTTGTTAATATTCAAGGCGAAAGAATCCAATATTTCGGTGGTAATACAAACTCACTTGAAAAGAATACACTAGTTGAAGCACGTATGCAAACTATGGCTATTAAGGAAGCTATTGAGGGTGCATCAAATGTCTTAATTATGTGCCACAACTTAGCTGATAGTGATGCCATTGGTTCATGTATTGGTGTCCTACATTTAGCACTTAGCTCAAATAAGGAAGCTAAGATTGTTTTCGAGCCTGAAATGGCAGACGTTACTGTTAAGAAGATTTTTTCTGAAATTAAGAAAAATCAAACACTTGCAGCTAACTTTATTACATTAAAGCAAGGCTTAGAGCAAATGAAGCAAACAACATTACTTATTGTTTGTGATACTCAATCTCCTAAGCTTGTTATGTTCCCAGAGCTTTTAGATAAGGCTTCTAGGGTTTCAGTTATCGACCACCACAGAGCTGGTGATGTTGACTTTAAAAACTTAGTATCAAACTATGTAGAAACATCTGCATCATCTGCCGTAGAGTTAGTTTCAGAGATGTTTATGTTCTATGCTGATGGTATTACAGTAAGCCAGCTTGAGGCATCTATAATGCTTGCAGGTATTATCGTTGATACTAATAACTTTACATTTAGATCTGGTACGAGAACATTTGAAGCCGCTTCTACATTAAGAAGTATGGGTGCTGATATGGTTTTCGTTAGAAAGCTTTTAAGAGACCCAATTGAGGTTGAACAAAATCTAGCTAAGGCTTTAATGCGTGCTGAGATTTTTGAAAAGAGATTTGCGATTGTTACTTTAGAAGAAGATCAAATTGTTTCAGATAGAACTGAGCTTGCTAGAATTTCAGATAAGCTTTTAGGTATCGATAATATTGATACATCATTTACTATCGGTATGCTAGATGATGGTAGAGTTGGTATTTCTGCTAGAAGCTTAGATAATGTTAACGTTCAGGTTATCATGGAAAGCATGGGTGGTGGCGGGCACTATAACTCTGCCGCAACTCAGATTGCAAATAGTACAATTCAAGAGGCTAAGGATGAGCTTATTGAAATATTAAAGCGTGAATATGTAAATGAGGGTGATGAGAAGATGAAGGTTATTTTACAAGAGGATGTTAAAGGAAAAGGTAAAAAGAGTGAAATTATCGAGGTTGCAAATGGCTATGGTAATTATTTAATTACTAATAAGCTAGCTATCCTTGCTACTGATGAAAATTTAGTTAACCTTGAAAAGCAAAAGGAACAAGAAAAGATTGATACTCAAAGAAGAAGAGATGTTTTATTAAAGCTTAAGGATGAAATTCAAGATAAGTTCATTTCTATCAACATCAAGGTTGGTGCTGATGGTAAGAGCTTTGGTCATATTACAACAAAGCTTGTTTGTGATGAATTTGAAGCACAAACTGGTATTCATCTAGATAAGAAGAAGGTTGAATTACCTGCTGAAATCAATTCAGTTGGTATCTTTACAGCTTCAGTTAAGCTAGAAAAGGACATTGTAGCAACATTCGAGATTAACGTAAGTGAAAAGAAATAGGTAATTAAAATATGGATGAGCAAAAGATTCCATACGACTTAGAGGCGGAAATAGACGTTTTAGGTTGTATATTTTTAGACGAAAAATTAATAGTTCAGGTAGCTGATGAATTATCATATGAGGATTTTTATGATAAGAAAAATCAAACAATCTATAACGCTATGCTTGCCTTATATAAGGATAACAAGAGTGTAGATTCTGCAACTGTTGCTTCATATTTGATGACTCATGATTTGATGACACAAGCAGGTGGCTTTGAATATTTAAATAATATAGCTGACCACGGCTATATTACTACAAATATTGAAACCTACATTACATCAATTTATGATGCCTCATTAAAAAGAAAAACAATCTTTGAGCTTCAAAGATTATTTACTGAGGGCTTCAATACTAATGTAGCAACAAATGATTATATCGATAGTGTAGAAAAAGCTGTATTTAATCTTGCTAGAACAAGAAATACATCTAATTTTAAGAGCGTTGAGTCTGTTATTGAAACAGTATTTGATACTACAACTAAGATGAGTAATTTAACTGGTGAGGTTATTGGCTACGACACTGGCTTTGAATCATTAAATAAATATACTCAAGGTTTAATGCCAGGTGCATTAATTATTTTAGCTGCCCGTCCAGGTATGGGTAAGTCAGCTTTTGCCATGAATTTGGCTACAAATGTTGCCGCATGCAATAAAAATGGTAAGGCTGGTGTAGCTATATTTACACTAGAAATGTCATCTGAGCAATTGGGTGAAAGAATGTATGCTGCTGATGCATCTATTAGATTAAACCAAATTAGAAGTGGTAAGATGAGTAAGCAGGAATGGGCTAGATTTAATTATAGTAGAACTAATTTAAAGAATTTAAATCTTTATTTTGATGATGATGCAAATCCTACTGTTTCATCTATTAGAGCGAAATGTAGAAAGCTTAAGGCTGATGGTAAGCTAGATTTTATCGTTATTGACTATCTACAATTAATGAGTGTAGAGGCTTCTTTACAACGCGCTTCAACAGTTGAAAGAGTAACAAGTATCACAAGAGGCTTGAAGCTTATGGCTCGTGAGCTTGAGGTACCTGTTTTAGCCCTATCACAGCTATCACGTAAGGTAGAAGAGCGTGAGGATGATAAGAAAAGACCTATGCTTTCAGATTTACGTGATTCAGGTTCTATTGAGCAGGATGCGGATATCGTTATGTTCTTATATAGAGATGAATATTATAATAAAAAATCAGAGCATAAGGGTGAGGCAGATTTAATTATCGCAAAGAATAGATCTGGTTCACTTACAAGTGAGGATGGAGTTCCATTTATATTTAATGGTGAATTCCAAAAATTTAGAGAAAAAAGAGGGGAAACCGAATGATAGATCGTTTAAAGGTTATGGAAAAGAGATATTTAGAGATAAATACTCTTTTATCTGACCCAGAGGTAGTAATGGATATAAAGAGGGTAACAGCACTTTCTAAGGAGCAAAAGCAATTAGAAAAGCCTGTTATGCTATATAAGGAGCAACAAAAGCTTGAAGCTTCTATTCCTGATTTAAAGGAAATGAAGAAGGTTGACGATGAGGAAATGGCAGAAATGGCTGCTATGGAATTAGAGGAAGCTGAAAAAAGATTAGAAGAAATCGCTGAAGAAATTAAGGTTTTACTTCTACCTAAGGATCCCAATGATGATAAGAACGTTGTTGTTGAAATTAGAGGAGCTGTAGGTGGAGATGAGGCTAACATTTTCGCTGGTGATTTATTTAGAATGTATAATAAATATGCTGAATCAAAGGGCTGGAAGGTCGAGGTTTTAGATGCAATGCAATCTGAAATGGGTGGCTATTCACAAATTGAATTTATGCTAAAGGGTGATTCAGTTTATTCATTCTTAAAATATGAATCTGGTGCTCATAGAGTTCAAAGAGTTCCAGCAACAGAATCACAAGGAAGAATCCATACATCTGTTGCGACTGTACTTGTTATGCCAGAGGCTGAGGATATCGACTTTGATATCGATATGAACGATGTAAGAATTGATACCTTCTGTTCTTCAGGTCCTGGTGGACAAGGTGTTAATACTACATATTCAGCTGTTCGTGTAACATATTTACCTACAGGCTTATCTGTAGCTTGTCAAACAGCTCGTAGCCAACATGAAAATAAGGCTGCAGCTTTAGCCTTATTAAAGACTAGATTATATGATCAAATTGTAAGAGAAAGAGAAGAAAAGGATGGCGCTACTCGTCAATCATTAATTGGCCATGGCGATAGATCTGAAAAGATTAGAACTTATAACTATCCTCAAAATAGAGTTACAGATCATAGAATTGGCTTTACAATCAATAGACTTGATGCCATTATTGATGGTAAGCTAGATTTAGTTATCGATGAATTAATTTCTGAAGATCAAAAAAGAAAACTATCTGCAGAAGAGGCAGTTAAATTATAATTTGTGGTTACCAAAGATGATTATTCAATTGAATAGTCATCTTTTTTT
>CAMOUK010000019.1 GCA_946626535.1 uncultured Caryophanales bacterium | reverse complement strand
AATCACCTTTTTTAATTTTTCTTTTATTACATCATAATACTTTATAATCTTTTCATTTACATATTTTAAATAATTATCATAATCATCATCTAAAATAATTTGTTTTAGTTTTGTTGATGAAATGTTAATATCATTTCTATCTACTCTAATATATTCTAATTCTTTATAATTCGAATACCAGCTTTCACATTTATCTTCTTTTCCATAGATAATTACATCTGGCATTCCTATTATTTTTTTTGCATTATCAATTACATAATCTCCCCATAAGGAAACATTACCAACTCCTAAATCTGGAAGTGGCGCGATAATTATTTTATCACTATCATAAATAGTTTCAATTATTTCTTTCCTAAATTCATAATCAAATGGATTATCAAATGTATCCCTCTTATCGCTTGAGCCAATAAAAATTAATACCTTATCACAAGTCTCTAAGGCTTTGTTAATAATAAGCTCATGTCCCTTATGAAATATTTGAAATCTACCTAAAACTAAACCAAGTCTCATCTTTTATATGCCTTCATAGGTTCAATTTTATGTAAATTCATCTTATGTAAATAATCTATCTTTTCTTTTATTTTTAAATCATCACAAATACCAAGTCTGATGTATCTATCTAAAACATCATATGTAAAGCCTAGCTTTTCCTCATCTGATTTACCACTCATTCCATCCTCAGGAATCTTATTAACAAATAAATCAGGTAAGCCTAAAGCCTTACCTAGCTTTCTAACCTCAGTTTTAGTAAATGATGATATTGGTGAAAAATCACCTGCTGAATCGCCAAATTTAGTTGAATAGCCTATCCAGTCTTCGCTTAAATTGCAGGTATTGACGACTCTTCCACCATATAATGCACAAATACCATAAAGAGTTGTCATTCTAATTCTTGATGGTGTATTAGTCTTATAAGCATCAACCTCATTAGGATTTCTATTAAATTCTTCTTCAATTAATTCATTTAAGCTATCAACTGGATTTTTAATATTAATCTCATGATGTTTAATATCTAAAAGCTCTACTAACTTTTTAGAAACATCAATATCATGTTGATATCCATTAGGCATTAAAACACCAATAACATTTTCCTTACCTAAGGCCTTAACACATAATGCGGCAACAACGCTAGAATCTGTTCCACCACTAATGCCGATAATAGCCTTTGAGCCTTTACCACTTTCAGCAAAATAATTCTTAATCCAATCTATAACATCATCTTTAAAAATTTCTATTAATATTTCATCTAATCTTTCAGTTGGAAGACCAATTATATTATTTAGTGAACCCTCATAATGATCAACTAAGCTAGCACCTAAGCCTTGAATAGCATAGCTTCCAGCTTTGCCGAAACACTCACCACTATCGATATAATTTTTAATATCTTCCTCACTTAAATTTTTAAAATAAACCTTTGAAATGATTACATCATTATAAATTTTATCCTTATAAATTACAGCTAAGCCTGAAGCTACATAATGCATTCTTCCACTTAATGTTTTTAGCATAATATAGGCGTCATTATAATCCTTTGGCTTACCATATACCTGATTATCAAAATATACGATAGTATCACAACCAATTAGTATTTTTCCATAATCTTCTTCCTTATTAACTGAAGCCTTCTTTAAGCCTAAGGCCTTTACATTATCAGTAATAGATTTATTCTTATCAAATGTTTCATCAACATCAAATGTCTTTACCTCAAATTTATAGCCCATTTTAGTTAACAATTCTTTTCTTCTTGGGCTACTTGATTTTAATACAATTTCCATCTATTTTATCTCCATAAATTCTATAAAAGCATTATGAAATTCTAGTAAATTTCTCTTTAAAGAAATAATAGCTCCATCCTTCATAAAGCAATGTTTTGTTTTACCAATTGTAGATACTTCATTAGTTTCTTTATTAACAATTTCGTAATTGAAAGTTAACTTTAAACCATTATACTCCTCTACAGTTATATTAATTTCAACTACATCGTTAAATTTAACAGGCTTCTTATATTCACAAGATGCGAAAATAACTGGAGAAATAATACCTAAATCTTCCATTTTTTTATAGCTAAAACCTAGCTTATCCATTAAAGCTATTCTAGCCTCCTCCATCCATTTTAGATAGTTGGAGTGATGGATAATTCCCATTTGATCTGTCTCGTGATAATAAGCTCTTCTTTCATATTTAAACATAGTTAAAATCTCTCCTATAAAAAAATCTAGAATAATTATAACAAATTATGTTTAATTCTTAAACATTAAATTTGTTTTTTAGGGTCTTATATGTTATAATTTTTACGTTGATTTCAGGAGGTTTTTAATATGGAAGAGAAAAGATCTGAACAAGAGCTTGTAAGAATTGCAAAGCTTGAAAAATATAGAGAATTAGGAATTGATCCATTCGGTTCTAAATATGATGTTACTCATCATAGTACCGATGTTAAGAATTTAGCAAATAAAGAAATTGAAAAATTCAAAGCTGAACACCAAGGCTTAACTGAGGAAGAATTAAAGGAGCAATTACATCAATATATCGAACAAAAGAATATTACTGTAAGTGTTGCTGGAAGAATTATGTTCATTAGAAAAATGGGTAAGGCTTCTTTCTTCGCAATGCAAGATAAGATGGGTAAAATCCAAGTATATATCAGAAAAGATGTTGTTGGTGATGCTGCTTATGACTTATTCAAATTAGCTGATATCGGTGATATCGTTGGTGTTAAGGGTAAGGTTATGCTTACTCAAACTGGTGAAATTACAATTAAGTGTGAAGAATATACTCACCTAACAAAGGCTTTAAGACCATTACCAGAAAAGTTCCACGGCTTAACAGACTTAGAGGAACGTTATAGACGTAGATATCTAGACTTAATCATGAATGAGGATGCAAAGCGTGTTGCAATCCAAAGACCAAAAATTATTAGAGCTATGCAAGAATATTTTGATAATAATGGATTTATCGAGGTTGAAACTCCAGTATTACAAAACATTCAAGGTGGCGCAACCGCAAGACCATTCATCACTCACCACAACGCACTAGATGCTAACTTCTACTTACGTATCGCTACTGAGCTACATTTAAAGAGATTAATTGTAGGTGGTCTTGAAAGAGTTTATGAAATTGGTAGAATCTTCAGAAATGAAGGTATGGATAAAACTCATAACCCAGAATTTACAACTGTTGAATTATATCAAGCATTTGGTGACCTATCTTCTATGATGGAATTATGTGAAGGTGTAGTAAGATATGCAGCAACAAAAGTTATCGGTAAGGAAACATTTAAAAATCCATTCGATGCTGAAGGTGAAGCAATCGACCTATCTAAGCCATTTAGAAAGGTTACAATGTGTGAATTAATTAAAGAAAAGACAGGTGTAGATTTCAAGAATAACAATTATACACTTGAAGAAGCTATCGAACTTGCTAAAAAGCACAACGTTCCAGTTGAAAAGCATTTCACAGTTGGTCACGTTATCAACGCATTCTTCGAAGAATACTGTGAATCAAGCTTAATTCAACCTACATTCCTTTGTGGTCATCCAATTGAGATTTCCCCATTAACTAAGAAGGATCCAGAAGATCCTAGATTTGTTCAAAGATTTGAATTATTCATCGGCGGTAAGGAATTCGCTAATGCTTATACTGAGTTAAATGATCCAATAGATCAAAAGGAAAGATTTGTTGAACAATTAAAGGAAAAGGAAAAAGGTAACGACGAAGCTAATGAAATGGACCAAGATTTCGTAGAAGCTCTAGAATATGGTATGGCTCCTACAGGTGGTATTGGTATCGGTGTTGATAGATTAATCATTTTATTAACAGAATCTGATTCTATTAGAGATGTTATCCTATTCCCTCAAATGAAGACAAGATAATGGATATTTATAACGACTACTTAAGCTGGAGATTTGAAAATAAAGATTTCATCAACAAGCTAATCGATAATAAAAGTAAAACAATAGCTCGTTTTAATCATGTTATCGATGTTGTTGATTATCTTTATAACAAATATTCTAAAGAGAATAAATTAGATAAGGATTTAGAATTAATATTTTCTACAGGCTTTGAATATATTTATGATAAATTCTTAATTATAGAAACATTATATGAAAAGAATTTTAATAGTAATTATGCCGAATTAGAAAAATGTGCAAAAACTATTAACCTTCTTCTTTATATAAATGATTTCCAAAATGAAGCATTAAACTACGACATCAACATTTCTTCTTTAAATAAGTTAGAACATACAATTACTAACTATATCGATAAAAAAGAAAATTGTCCTGATGAATATTTCCAAGTATTAAATGATATCCTAGATGATATCTTTGAAAAAAACAACATAGAAATAACTACAACAGAACAAATATTTTACGATATAGCATTAGAATTAAATCTAGTTGAAGAAAAAGCAAATGATTTTAATGATATTATAGTTAATAAAATAATAAATGAGGCTAATCAATAGCCTCATTTTTATTACTTATTTTCATCGATGAATGATTGCATCATATTAGCTGGTTTAAAACCAACAGATCTTGCTACTTCTTTTCCATCCTTTAACATAATTACACAAGGAATATTAGTGATGTTAAATAATTCAGCAACATCTGATTCATCATCAACGTCTACACCTACAAACTTAACGTCTGTATTCTTCTTTTCTAGATCATCAAGTACTGGGTGTAGCATTCTACAAGGTCCGCACCATGTAGCATTAAAATCAACTAGTACAGTTCCTGTTAATTGTTTAAATTCTTGTGATGTAATATTTTTCATTTTATTTACCTTCCTTTTTTAAATTTGCTAAATATGTTACAGCTGATAATGCTGCAATATTTCCTTCTCCAGCAGCCTTAATATATTGATAAGGCTTACCTACTATATCTCCTGCCGCAAATACGCCATGAAGATTAGTTTCCATCAATCTATTTACTTTAATATGATTATCATCCATTTCTAATCCTTGAAGTAAATATGATAGTGGTACACTCTTTCTTAAGATGAAAAGACCATCAAAGCTATAAGATGCCTTATCAGTTACAATTGTATTTGCAACCTTTTCACCTTCAATTCTTACTGGCTTTTCTCTTATTACATTAACATTTTTTAAATTAATTTCTTCATCAAATAATGGGAATAAATTTAATTCACTACCTACAGAGGCTAAAAATTCAACTTCATCCATTTCTTCTTTTGATTCCAAAACAACAGCAATCTTCTTATTCTTATATAAAGGGGCATCACATGTTGCACAATAAGAAACACCTCTACCTAAGAAATTATCTTCGCCCTCATAAGTTTTGCCAGCTTTAACGCCTGTGGCAATAATTATTGATGATGCCTCATACATTTCTGATGACTTACCTTGTAAAGCATAGAAATCGCCCATATCATAGATTTGAGAAATGATATCATCAGTGATTTCAATTCCCATAACCTCGATATGCTTTAAGAAAGCATTGGCAAAGTCCTCACCTTTAATATTAGGTAATCCTAAATAGTTTTTAATCTCATGTGCTTGAAATACTTTATTAGATGAATTTTTAGAACCTATAAGAAGAATTGATTTGTCCCTATTTTTTAATGTTAACCGGGCTTCAAGTCCAGCAGGCCCAGTTCCTATAATAGCAACATCATATCTCATTATAAATACTTCTTAACCTCCTCTTCAACTAATATCATATCACAAGTTGGTTCAAAACGGTTAACAATATTTCCACATCTATCTACTAAAAATTTAGTAAAGTTCCATTTAATGTCAGAATTATTCATATAATTAGGATCAAATTTCTTTAACATATCATCCATAAATACAGCTTGTTGAGAATCACCGAAGCCCTTGAAGCCTTGTGCTTCCTTTAATAACTTAAATACTTCTGATTGTTCAGGACCATTTACATCAATCTTTTTGAATTGAGTAAAGCTCATATTATATCTAGCTGTACAGAATTCAGTAATTTCAGCATCTGTACCAGGAGCTTGATTTCCAAATTGATTACAAGGAAAATCTAAAATCTCAAATCCTTGATCCTTATATTTTCTATATAATGCTTCTAAAGCTTCATATTGTGGTGTAAATCCACAACCTGTAGCTGAATTTATAATTAATAAAACTTTTCCTTCATATTGTTTTAATGATACTTCTTCTTTTTTCTTATTCAATACATTTAAATCATATAATTTCAATTCAAATTACCTTCTTTCCAATTTAATTGTATACAATTTTATTTTATATGTCAAGTATTATTTTAAAAAAAATTATTTTTAATAAAAAAACTCCAAAATTTATCATTTTAGAGTTCAATTATTATCTATTTTTTCTTTTTATTTTTCTCTTCTAATTTCTTATTATAAATGCCTTGATAGAATTCTTTCCAAAGCTGGGCAACATGCTCCTTTGAATAGAATTTAGCTACATCACTAGATTTTAATTTAGCTTCATTATAATAAGCTTCATCAGATGCTAATTTATTTATAGCATTAGAAAAATCTTCATTGTTTTCACCATAGATTGGCTTATCCCATAATATATCCTTATATAAATCTAGATTTCTAAGTACTACAGGCTTACCACAAGATACAGCCTCTAATATAGACATAGGGAATAATTCATTATAAGATGGCATAAATAAGCAGTCAGCCATATTAAACATCTTATTCATATCCTTTCTAGGGATAATGCCTAAGAATCTTAGGTTTTCACAAGGTGGGTTATCCATAATCTTCTTTAAATCATGGTGACCATCAGAAATAACTGAGAAGCTAAATCCACCACACCAAACAAATTCGATATGAGGATTCTTCTTTGCGATTTCAACAAAATCCATTACACCCTTTCTTGTTTGAACCTGTCCACAGCCTAAAACAACAAATTTATCCTTTGGTATATTATATTCCTCTCTAATTTTTAATCTTTCTTCCTTTTCCATTTCATAGAAATTTTCTTTAGATACAAAATTAGGAATATAAACTATTCTATCCTCTTTTACCTTATATCTTATTAAATCCTTCTTAAATGATGGATTTACAACTACTAAATAATCAGCCTTCTTATAGAAACTTAAAAAATATTTTTTAAAGCACCAAAATATAGGTTTAGGTAAAGAAATAGAACCATCAAATGTTTCAGGAAGAAAATGACAATACATTACTCTAATACCATTTTTCTTTTTAAATCTAAAATAGAAAGGTAAATTTATAGAGTGTACATGTAAAATGTCAGCCTTCTTCTTAGAATTGATTCTAACCTCGAAATCATCAGCAAGTTCAGTCTTTATTAAATTTACTTGTTCTAAGTAGGCAGAGCCTACACCTTGACCCTCAACACTATCAGCCTTTGATAGCATATTTACAACAAGCTTCATTGTAAAACTCCTATTTTAAAATACTCTTAATAAAATTAATAATTTCTTGATCCTTTGCGTTTTCAAAGAAATATTTCTTAAATGTATCTCTATCGATTGTTTCAAGTAAGAAATTCTTATCAATTTCTTTTAAGATTTCAATCATAGGTCTATGAGTAATCTTTTTAACTGAATCTAAAATCTTCTTATTTCTTTGTTCAGGTACTACTCTTTCTTTTGGATAGCCTCCGCCAAATGGTGCCTTAAATAAATTCTCATATACATTTTCTAGATTTAATTCAGCACCCCAGCCAAAGCCCTTAGCATATGGCATAGAAATTGCATTACCATCATTTATTTGACCAAATAAATATGCATCAGATGGTTCAACAACTAAACCACATAATACATTAGGGAATGAATTTAAAGCTAGCATAGCACCAACACCTGTACCACAGCCAGTAACAACAAAGTCAGCAGCACCAGAGTTGATTAAAATTGCAGCTAGTAAACCATTTTGAACATAAGTAAGTGGCTTATCATCAGCATTTACCATACCGTAATTATCAACAGTATGTCCATATTTTGTAGCAACCTTATTTAAAGTATTATAAATAAGTTCATTTTTTGCAGCTTGCGAATTTTCGTTAATTAGAGCAATTCTCATATTTTTCTCCTTAAAATTATTAAGGGACGATTTTCACGTCCCTATTATTTTTTTATTCTGCTTTACCTACAGATCCAAACATTTCCATCTTAGTTTTAACTACTTCTTTAATAGCTTCAGTTCCTGGAGCTAATAATTTTCTTGGGTCAAATCCTTTTCCTTCTAAGTCCTTACCAGCTTCAATATATTTTCTAGTAGCTTGTTGGAAAGCCCATTGACATTCAGTATTAACATTAATCTTTGTAATACCTAAAGAAATAGCTTTTTTGATTTGGTCTTCAGGAATACCAGTACCACCATGAAGAACTAGTGGAATATTACCAACCTTAGCCTTAATAGCAGCTAAAGCATCAAATTCTAATCCTTTCCAGTTATCTGGATATTTACCATGGATGTTACCGATACCAGCAGCAAGCATATCGATGCCTGTATTCTTTAATGTTAAACATTCTTCTGGGTCAGCAACCTCTCCACGACCGATAACACCGTCTTCTTCACCGCCGATAGTACCAACTTCAGCTTCTACTGTAGCACCCATCTTATGTGCTAAAGCAACGATTTCTCTAGTCTTTTCTAAGTTTTCTTCTAGTGGATAATGAGATCCATCGAACATTACTGAAGAATAACCAGCAGCTAAAGCAGCCTTAGCTCCTTCATATGTACCATGGTCTAGGTGTAGAGCAACTGGAACAGTAATATGTAAAGTTTCAATCATAGCTTTAACCATATCAGCTACAACCTTATAACCTGTCATATACTTATTTGCTCCTTCAGATACACCAAGCATAACTGGTGATTTTAACTCCTCAGCTGTTAATAAGATAGCTTTTGTCCATTCAAGATTGTTGATATTGAAAGCACCTACTGCATAATGACCTGCAAGAGCCTTTGCTTCCATATCTTTTGCATTTACAAGTGGCATAATTATAATCCTCCTATTTAATTCATTGTATAATTTTTACCTGTACTTAAATTATAATCTCTAATGCTTCCTTTTACAAGATTTTACAAGCGCTTTCTAAGCATAAAAAGAAAGAATGGACTAATAAATTAGTCCACTCAATTATAGTTATTCCTTTTTAGCTTCTGCCTTGTTATTAGCAATTAACTTTCCGCCTAAAAAGCCCGCAAGTAAAGACTTAATATCTAAGCCAGTTGCCTTTTCTAAACCTGCAAAAATTTGAGTTCCATTCTTAGTAATTTCTTCATTTAGCTTTGCAGTATTTCCTTCACCGTACATAGTGATTGAATCAATTTGGCTCATTGCAGCTGCCATTGGCTCTGAGTAAGCCTTAATCATTTCTGGTAATACATTAGAATCCAAAATTAATTGTAATGTTGCAGCCTCACCATATTGCTTCATAGCCTCAGCCTTAGCCAAAATTGCATCAGCCTCTGCTTTACCTTTTGCTTCAATACCTGCAGCCTCAGCTAACGCTGCTTCCTTCTTTGCTTCAGCTTCAATCTTTAAAGCCTCTGCTGCTTTTTCCTTTGCAACCTTTTCTGCTTCAGCCTTAATTTTTTGCATTTCTGCCTCTTGCTCTAATTCATACTTTTTAGCTTCTGCTGCCTTTTGACGAGTGAATAGATCAGCTTGAGCCTTTTGCTCTGCAGCATATTTTTCAGCTTCTGCTTGCTTATTAATTTGAGCTTGAAGCTTTCTTTCTTGAAGTTCAACTTCCTTTTGACCTAATTCAACTTCTCTTTCTCTTTTTGCGATATCAGCATTAATTTGAGCAATATTGATTTCTTGTTGTCTCTTTTGCTCTTCAATTGAATATGCAGCATCTGCAGTAGCCTTTGCTGTATCTGTCTTTTGCTTTAATGCAGATTCCTTTAAAGATAATTCAGTATTTTGTTCAACAATCTTTTGATTTGCTTCAACTCTAGAACGGTTTGCAGCCTCTTCAGCTAAAGACTTTGCAATTGTAACATCTCTATCAGCATTTGCTTTAGCAATAGCTGCATCCTTTGAAATTTGAGAAATGTTATCAATACCTAAATTTTCAATAACATGATTGTCATCAGCAAATGATTGAATATTGAAATTAACAACCTCAATACCCATTCTAGCCATATCAGGAACAACATTTTCCTTTACTGATTGAGCAACACCTTGGCGGTCTTGAACTAATCTTTTGATATCAACTGTACCGATGATTTCTCTCATATTTCCTTGTAAAACTTGTTGTACTTGAGCAATTAAATCATTCTCATTCATATTTAAGATTGCCTCAGCAGCTAAATTTAATAATTGTGGATCTGAAGAAATCTTTAAATTTGCAACACCATCAACTCTAATATTGATGAAGTTAGAAGTTGGAATTGCTTCATCTGTTTTGATATCTACCTGGAACACTCTTAAAGATAGCTTATCTAATCTTTGGAAGAATGGAACTCTAAATCCAGCCTTACCAATTAAAATTTTTCTCTTGCCAAAGCCAGAGATGATGATTGCTGTATCAGGTGCAGCCTTTACATAGCCAGATGCAAAGAATGCAGTAAGCAATCCTACCACAATCACTGCAACTAAAACCCAAACATAAACCATTGTAACATCACTTAAAATAACTAATCCTTTCATTTTCTTCCTCCTAAATAGTTATTAAAATGATAATCCTAAAAAAGAAAAAAGACCTTTGATTTTCATCAAAAGTCTTGAAATTTCAACATAATACCGGACTAAAAGTCGTATTGACGATATTAGTAACCTTATTCAGGTCTTCTACTCCCTTTTTATTAGGATTATTCATTTACACTTTAATTTTATTTTAAAAAAATATAGTTGTCAATAAAAATCGGTATCGCAATGTACGATTTTTATTTTCTATCTTCTCTTAGAAATCGTTCCATAATCTCCATCTACATATACAGTAACAGTTTCGCCTTGCTTATACATGTCATGAGTAAATCTTGAAATTGGAATAATTGATATACAAGTTTCTCCTGCATTATTTTCAAACTCAATTTCTATACTATACAAATCTCCAGTATTTGTCCAAGATCGATTGATTCTCTTTACAATTCCCTTAGTCTGAGTTCCACGAAGAGCTAGTTTTTCTCGACTAAGAAGAATCAAATTACATATTATCCAAATAATAGCAGATATAGATATTACTAATGCAAAAATCCATAAAACCAACAATTGATAATTCATGTCTATAAGAGACCCCGTAAACAATTTTGGTGACGCTACTATCAACACAAATATCCCAAACACCAATAATAATACACTACCAAACATAGAACCGTTTCTTACACCAACATAATATCTCTTCATTGTATCCCCCCTAATATTTTTGTATATAGCAATAATTGCCATTAATATACATATTTATTGCTACACCTATAGTATATTTATCCTTATCCCAATATGAAATTGGAATACAAGTCTCGAACTTTTCACCCATATCATTATGACAAGAAATGATAAGGTTATATACTCTACCATTACGACCTCGCCATATTCTTTCAACCTCTTTAACAAGACCTGTAGATAGCTTTCCTTTTAAAGCTAAATCCCGACGTTTTTGATAATTAATTTCAACTCCAAGCATTATCGCCCCTACAATGAAGGCAACAAAGAAAAATAATGCCAAACCGAACAATTCATTAAATCCAACACTTACAAAAACCATTATAGGCACTACAATACCCACAGCCATTAAAAGCATAGCACTAATAACGCTAGAAGCTCTTGCACCAACACGATATCTAACCATTTTCATTTCCCCCTAATTTTGACTAAAAAAATAAGACTCACAACTAAATGTAAAGTCTCGAAAATTAAATATATACCGGAGTTTCCTCGTGCTGACGATATATATACCAATATTGGCTTCTACTCCCTTTAAGAGCATTATTTATTTACAGCATTATTTTATTATAAAAAATTATCCTTGTAAATAAAAATCGTACTTCAAATGTACGATTTTTGCCTTTATGATTATTTATAAAATTTTGCTGAATTTGAATCATATATTACGAGGTCAATATTGATATCATTTTTAGCTGCAAATTCTTTTAATTCTTTATATACCATATGACCAACATCTTCATGTTCAAATCCATATATTCCTGTGCCTAAGCTTGGAATTAATGCATTCTTATAGCCTTTTTCTACAAGAGATTTTAGCATATTTTGGTATGTAAGTAATAATATCTCGTCAGAATTATCAAATTCCCATTGCTTTGGTCCTTGAACATACATAATATCCATATTTAAATCAAAGCCTGGAGTAATTCTAATTTCACCAATCTTCATTACACTATCAAAATGGCTTTTGTTATATTCTAAAAGCTTTTCTTCACCAGCCTTATCAAATATAGCTCCACATACTCCTCCACCATTACGCATCGCAGGATTTGTTGGATTAATAATAACATCGTGTCCTTTTAAAATTTCATCACTTACGATATTACCAATTAAAATATTAAATTGTCCCATAGGATCACCTCTAGTTATATTATAACACAAAAGACTACCATGAAAACAATTATTGTTTCTCGGTAGTCTTTTCTAATACTCAATTATTTTACATATAATTTATGAGCATAATACTCTTCATCCGTTGTAAGATCAATTTTTAATTTCTTGAATACCTTAGCATCATCTTCTGATAGTATTACAGTTGAATGAGCTTGAGTATGAGCTAAATTATTGATTTGTTCTAAAGCTTCCTTAGCTAATGGATTTAGAGTTGCAGAGATTGATAAAGCAATTAAAACCTCATCTGCATGTAATCTTGGATTATGGTTACCTAGATAATCAATTTTCATCTTACTTACTGGTTCAATAACAGCAGGAGCAATTAAAACCATCTTATCATCGATTTTAGCAAGATGCTTTAAAGCATTTAATAATAATGCTGCTGGAGCTGATAAAAGTGGCGATGTTTTCGCATCAACAATTGTACCATCCTCAAATTCTAATGCCATAGATTCAGTATTAGTTTTCTTCTTTTTATTTTCAGCTGCCTCTACGCACTTTCTATCTGAAACACTAATATTTAAGCTTCTCATTAATAAGCCAATCTTATCAACTTCTTCTTGAGTAGCCTTACCATTTCTAAGTAATACCTTAGTGTTTAAATATCTTCTAATAATTTCATCCTTTGATGCCTTATCAGAAACTGAATGATCTACAATAGCGAAGCCTGCCATATTTACACCCATATCTGTAGGTGAATTATATGGAGATGAACCATAGATAGCCTCAAACATAGATTTTAATACTGGGAATGATTCTACATCTCTATTATAGTTAACAGCCATTTTACCATAAGCCTCTAGATGATATGGGTCTATCATATTAACATCGGCTAAATCAGCTGTTGCGGCTTCATATGCTAAATTAACAGGATCCTTTAGATTAATTGACCAAATAGGGAATGTTTCATATTTAGCATAGCCTGCCTTAATTCCTCTTTTATTTTCATGATATAGCTGGCTTAAGCAGGTAGCTAGCTTACCAGAACCAGGTCCTGGTGCTGTAACAACAACAATTTCTCTTGTTGTTTCTATATATTCATTTCTTCCAAAGCCATTTTCAGAAATGATATTTTCTACATCGTGTGGATAATCAGGAATATCGTAGCCTTTATAAGTTTTAACACCTAAATTATTAAGCTTTCTTCTAAAGCATTCTACAGATGGTAATGCTTGATATCTTGTGATACAAACAGAGCCCACAAAAAGTCCTGAATCTCTAAAGGCATCAATTAATCTTAATACCTCAGACTCATAAGATATATTTAGGTCTCCTCTTATTTTATTTTCTTGAATATCGTTAGCGTTAATAACGATTATTACCTCTACCTTATCTTTAATTTGTAATAACATACGTAATTTTGAGTCAGGTAAAAAGCCTGGTAATACTCGTGATGCATGATAATCATCAAATAGCTTTCCACCAAATTCTAGATAAAGCTTACCAGAGAATTTTGATACTCTTTTTAAAATATTTTCCTTTTGTAATTCGAGATATTTCTCATTATCAAATGCTAGCTTCATATTCACCTCTTAATTTTATTTTTTTAAAATCTAAATAAATTCTTAAACGAAAATTGCATATACCAAATAATTCCTATAGCTGAAGCAGTTATTAGGAAATGTGCAAAAATCTGTTTTAATCTAATAGCAGTCCGTCCCTTAACAATTTCTCTTCTTTCAATAATTGTCATATCATCAGTACCCTCCTTAGGAACGTAGTGAAGGAAGGTTACGTTTGTTGAAATAAACCATCTAATAAAATAATAGATATTATAGAATGGTATAACTAAAATAATCAATAATTTAATAAGCTTACCTATCAATTCTAAATTTGTTAAAAATAAGAATAGGAAAGCCGGAACAGCTGTGATAAATGAAACATATAGTACAGCAAGCTTAATTAAGACATCGCTATATTGCATCCTTACGCCATCTACAGTTATATATTGTCCTATATGTGATAGTCCATGTGCTTCAAAATATGCTTCAAAATCCCCTACAAATAGGGTTTTTCCATAAAATTCCCAGAAGCTCATGTCTACCATTTCCTTGTAATATACATCAAAGAATTGATAAGCAACAAAGAATGAGAATATAAATATAACTGTTTTACATAATTTACTAATTAAAAACGCAGTCTTATACATTACTAAGTGATTATATTTCCTTTGATGTCCATCTAATACTGTAGTAACACATAAGGCAATTAGATTAATAGCTAAGAATAGATAAGAAACATCCCAATCTGTTATCTTTTTAAATACAAATTTTGTAGCTATTGTAAAGGCGGCAATAAGGATAAAGAATATATATTTTTTTATTCTTTTTTGTGTAGGCTTAATTCCATATGCACTATTATATACTTCTTTAATTGAAATAATTACTGAATTCTCTAATTTCTCATTTAATGTCATAGCATTGCTTCTTTAATTAACCGTGGTAATTTTTTACAGTCTTCAATTGAAATAGCTGAAATTGTAACTCTAATAACATTCCCCATTGGAATTATGTGAATCTTCTTTTCAACTAATCTCTTATAAACTAAATCAGGATTCTCACAAGGAATAGTTACGAAAAATCCACATTTAAAAGGTAATGTTTTTAAGCCTACATTATTTGCCTCTTCTATAAATGTTTTAGCTCTCGTTACTAAAACATTTCTTGCAGTATCTAATTCTTCTTCAAATTTTAATCTATAATTATCATCTAAAATTACTTTAGATATTAAATTAGCACCTAAATTAGTAGTATTACTCCATTTAGCTCTTGATGAGAATTTATTAGCTCTTGCAAAATCATCTACATTTTCCTTATTTGTAGATATCGCAATTTGAGCACCTATTCTAACACCATATAACGCTAATGTCTTAGAGCCTGAAAATGCTAAGACGACAAGCACGCTTTTATTTAGCTTTTGATATAATCTTAAATTATTTCTAGTAACCTCAAAGCCTCTATAATCATAATCTATATATGCCATATCATGAAGAAGGATAACAGGTGTTCCATCCTCTGATACATCATTTATAATTTTAACTAATTCTTGCCATTCCTCATTAGTCATTGTATAGCCTGTAGGATTTTGACAAGGATCATTTATAACAAGTAAAACTCTTCCTTGTTCCTTCTTATGCTTTAGCATTTTAGCCTTGATATCATCTAAGTTTAATTTATCATCCTTAAATAGCTCATAGGTTTCATATGAAGCATAATTCTCATAAGCAAATTGCTTATAATTTCCCCACATATATGAAGGAAGTAAGGCTTTATCATTTTCATTTAAATAATTTGAGAAGGTATTTGATATAGCACCACTACCACCTGGAGTAGCCATTACAGAAACATAGGTATTTTTCATGAACTCATCATAATATTCTCTAAATACCCATCTTTTTAAAGCCTCATGGAATGTGGCAGAGCCTGGAGTTGATGCGTAAGCATATTTTTCATCATCAGTTAAAGAATTTAAAGCTTTATTAACTGAATCATATGTTACAAGCTTACCATCCTCAGAATAATACATACCTATTGTAGCGTTTATAACACTAGGGTCCTTCTTCTTTTCTTCCTTAGCGATAGCGCCTAGGGTTATGATATTACTCTTATCCTCTTTAACGATACTTCTTTTGGCTAATAATGTCATATTTTTATACCTCACGTTTTATTTTATCACTATTTAAAAAATAATCCAAAAGAATTTTATATTTTTTATAAATATAAAAACAGTGTAGCCTTAATTGGCTACACTGAGGAGAAAGCTATTCAATTGCGATTAACTTTTTAGTTTCAACTTTAGGCATTTTAGCTACCTTGATATTTAAAACACCATTATCAAGCTTAGCCGTAATAGCCTCTGGATTTGCATTCTCTAGATAGAATGATCTTGATGTATTAGAATAGAATCTTTCTTTAACTGTATAATTTTTCTTATCATTTTTCTTTTCATATTTAACATTAACAGTTAAAACATCATCGTTAAAGCTAATATCGATATTCTTCTTATCTACACCTGGAACATCCATTGTAATATCAAATTCATTATCATCAGCTGAAACATCACTTCTTAAATCATTTTGAGTAAAACAATTAAACATATCATCAAATAAATTATCATTTAAATACAACATATCAAACATCTCCCTATTCTATTGCTATACTTTTAGCTTTCTTTTCTTGTTTTTCCTTATTGAATACATTGACATATAAAATTCCATCCTCTAATTTAGCTTGGAATTTATTTTCATCAATATCATCACCAAGGCTAATAGTTCTCTTTAGCTTTTGAGAACTTCTTTCATGGATAACAAATCTGTTCTCCTTATTGTTTTTCTTTGGAGTGGCTTCAATAAGAAGTTCTCCTTCATCAAATGTTATAGATATATCTTCTTTCTTTATTCCTGGAAGCTCGCATAATATCATATAACCATTTTCTGTCTTTTCAACATCAATTGGAAAGCTTCTAAAACCTCCATCATAAAACATATTATTTAATTCATTAACAAAACTATACAAATCATTTCTCATATTTTTGTCCTTCTTTCTATTGGCACTCTCGTATGCTATCTGCCAATTACACTTATAGTATATCACATTTTTTGGCACTGTCAATAGTAGAGTGCTAATTTTTTTAATTTTTTTTGAAAAAAATAAAAATCTCGCATATTTACGAGATTTCTATAATAGCTTTTCTATTTCTTTTTCACTATAAATATCAAGACCTAATTCAATTAGCTTCTTAGTAGTAACTCCAACACCATCTATCTTATTACCACTAAATGTTCCATCATATATATAATGAGAACCACATGATGGGGAGCCTTCCTTTAATAAGGCCTTCTTAATATTATATTTCTTAACTAATTTAATTGCCTCTTCTCTACCTTTATTAAAATGTATAGTAACATCCTTCCCTTCCTTATTAATTACCTTATCATTTAATATTTCAGAAGGTATTCTAGGGATAGGTAGTCCTCCCATAACCTCAGGACAGATTACAATTAAATTATATTTATTTTTTAATAGCTCTACTTCTTTAATATAATTATTTTTACCATTATATTTAACGTTGTTACCAAGTAAGCAAGAAGATATTAATAAATATTCCAATTAGAAGAATTCCTTTAATTCAATAGTTTGATATCTATCTGGACCAACAGAGAAAATTACAACCTCTGTTTTTGTTAATTCTTCAATCTTCTTTAGATACTTTTGAGCATTTAATGGAAGCTCATCAAATGATCTAACATTTGTGATATCCTCATCCCAACCCTCCATATCGATATAAAGAGGTTTACATCTAGAATAATCATCTAATGATGCTGGTACGGTATTAATCACCTTACCATCAAGCTCATATGCATAACAAATCTTTAAATCCTTAACACCAGATAAAACATCAAATAGCATTAACGCTAAATAATTAATACCTGCAACTCTTCTTGCATAATTTAAGGCAACACAATCTAAGTAGCCTACTCTTCTAGGTCTTTTTGTTACAGTACCATATTCATGGCCCTTTTCTCTAATATAGTGTGCTAAATCACCATCAAGCTCAGTTGGGAATGGACCTTCACCAACTCTTGTAGTATAGGCCTTACAAATACCTAATACATTATTGATGTTTTTAGCAGCAATACCAGCATTTAGTGGTACTGAAGCACCTGTAGGTGATGATGATGTAACATATGGATATGTTCCATGATCAAGGCATAGCATTACGCCTTGGGCACCTTCAAATAAAATCTTAGAATTCTTTTCTAATTCTTCCTCTAATAGAAGTGATGTATCACAAACAAATGGTTTAATCTTTTTACCATATTCTACATATTCATTATAGATAGTATCAAAATCAAATTCAGCTAATCCTAGCATCTTTAGCTCCATATTTTTAATAGCTAAAGTATCAGCTAAAACCTTTTTAAATGTTTCAGGATTAATTAAATCACAAATTCTAATACCAATTCTATTTGCCTTATCAGCATAGCATGGACCAATACCACGCTTTGTTGTTCCTATCTTTTTATCTTTTTTAAATTGTTCATAGGCTCCATCTAAAGCCTCATGATAAGGCATAACAACATGTGCTCTTGAAGAAATAAATAATTGGTGATTAGTTATCCCTCTTTCCTCTAGTCCCTTTAATTCCTCTAGCATTTGTTTCGGATTAATAACCATACCATTAGCCATAACATTTTTAATGTTAGGATTAAATATTCCAGAAGGAATAGATCTTAAAGCGTATTTATTACCATCAAATGTTATAGTATGACCGGCGTTATTACCACCTTGGCTTCTTACTACAACATTAGCTCTTTGAGCCATATAATCAGTTATTTTACCTTTACCTTCATCGCCCCATTGAGAGCCAACAATTACTAATGTAGACATATCGTTATCCTCATTTCTTAAAAACCATTTTTAATTATACAAAAAAACTATAATTATTTAAAGTTTAGATTTAATATTTATAAAATTTTTATAAGCACTATTTAAAGCCTTAATGCCTGATGGTGAAACAGATAGATTTCTAATACCAAGATTATATAAGGCTAAAGCTGTCTTACTTATTCCTGCAAGCTCTCCACAGACACTTAAAAATATATTTTTTTCATTACAAAATTTAACAACTCTTCTAATCTTATATAACAAATCCTTTAGATAATTATCGTAATTATCGATAGATTCTTCTCTATTAACATTATAAAGCTCATGTGTTAAATCATTTGTTCCAATAGATATAAAATCAGCATCAAAGAAGCTTTCAATATTTTCTAATGCCTTCTTAGTTTCTAGCATCATACCGATTTTAGGCATATTAGCATTCATTTCCTTAGCTATTTTTCTAACCCATTGTTTCAAAAATCTAAATTCACTTTCTGTTTCAATCATAGGAAACATGATTTTAACATTATTATAGGCATTAGCCATACACATAGCTTTAATTTGAGTTTCAAATATTTCTGTATTATTTAAATAATTATCTACACCCTTTTTGTCAGTCTTTAGATATTTAATAGTTTTATCATCGCCAACATCAAAGGTTCTAAAGCAAAGTGTTTTATCCTTTAGCCTATGGGCAGCCTCTAAATATGTACTTAGCTGTTCCTCATATGTTAAAGGTCGTGTAGATCTCATAAATATCATCTCTGTTCTATATAAACCTACACCATCAAAATTATATTCTAACACCTTATCTATATCATAATTAGTACCGATATTTGCTAAAAAGGCAAAGCCCTCATGTGGAATAGCTAAATAGGAATTTTCATCCTTTTTAATCTCATCAGCACATTTTTCTATCTCTTTTTGAGTTGGACTTAATATAAGTATATTATTATATGTATTTATAATTGCATCCTTAGCCTCAATTTCCTTATCCATTAAAACATAAGGAATATTCCAGCTTCTACATAGTATTGCCGCATGTGATGTATAGCCACCACTTTTAGCAATAACACCTAATATATTAGCTTTATTAGCAATTAAAAATGTCGGAAAAAGTGTATCAACAACGATAATATATTTATCATTTAATATAGCATTTTCTACATAGCCTAAATTAGATAGTATTCTTATTTCTACATCTGATATATCAGCCGCTCTTTCCTTTAGATATGATGAATCGGCCTCAAGAAGCATCTTTCTATAGCCTGCCAAAACCTCCTTAACAGAATCATATGCTGAATGGCCTTCTTCTATTTTAGATTTTACTCTAGCTAAAAGCTTATGATCACTAATCATTAGCTTTAAAGCTATTAAATAATCCTTAATATCTTCATTTTGATTAAGCATTAAATCTATTTGGCCGATAGATTTTGTTATAGCATTATTAAAATTTTCAAGCTCATTTGTACTAACTATGGCGCTTTTATCATTATCCTTAACTTTAATAAGCTTACCGTAGACAATACCACCAGCTAAAACATTATTAAGCTCTAGCTTCATTTCAATCACTTCCTAATGATTAATAGTCATGAATTTTTCTACTTTAATTCCTAAATCATCAGCAAATTTAATTGCTTCCTTAACTCTTTCGTTATAAATATGCTCAGGGTTATGAGCATCTGCCCCAATTAAGACCTTTAAATCCTTATATTCCTTAGCTATTTCCCAAAACTTTACATAAGGATATAGCCATGTTGATCTATCATGTAAATCAGCGCGCTTAATACCATTTGCGTTAATCTCAACATATACATTTTTCTTAATGCAATATTCTAATATTTCTCTTGTCGCTTTTAGACAATTTTCATCAAATACTCTATTTCCATTTTCATCCTTATAGCTAATCATAAATAAATCAGGATGAACTAGCACATTAAATAAATTAGTATCTAAAGCATTTTTAACAGTTTCTACATAATAATCTAAATTCTTATAATCGACCTCTTTATAGGTATCATATAATATCCCATCATGAACATAATAGTGAACTCCTAAATTTAGGTAATCGACTCTTTTTCTTAAATCCTTATAAAAATCTAAATGACCATCTATATATTCTGATTCAAAGCCAGATAGAATTCTTATTTTATCACCATAATTTTTTCTAGCCTCTTCAATATCATTTAAATAAATATCAACAGTAGGCATCTTCATATTTTCGAAGCCATATATACGGTCATAATCTTTTTCTGACATGAAGCTTTCTAAAATAGGTGCGTGATCTGTCATACCAATTTCTTCTAAACCAAAATTAATAGCTGCCTTGATATAATCTTTAACATCGCCAACAGCGTGATTACAATATTTAACATGAGTATGATAATTAGCCTTAAACACTTTTTTCACCTACCATCTTAGATAATTCTTCCTGTCTTTTATTTATTTCACTTCTTCTTTGTTCTAATCTATCCATCTTTAAATTAAAATCTTCAACCTTATTTATTTTATTCTCTTTAGTTAATAAATTCATTTCCTCTAGGATAGAAGCTTCTTCAGCTCTTAGCTTTGAAAATTCATTTAATAAATTCATTATTTCTCTATTTTTCTTCGCTCTATAAATACCAAAAATAAGCATTGGAGAAAATATTAGTATTAGCACTAAAATGACAACAAAAATCTTCATATTTTTTATCTTCCTTATTTTGATATTTTATCATAAAGAAGGCAATTAAAAAAGACTTGCGAATTAGCAAGTCTAGTTTTCTTTTAATTCTTCTTTATTCTTATACATTAATTCATCAGCCTTGATAAATAGCTTCTTTAAAACAAAGTCAGTCTTTCTATCATAATCTGCCATACCACAGGCTACAACAACCTTATTATTCTTCTTATTTTGCTGATTTCTTTTTACAAATTCCTTATATAGATGATCCCTTTTATAATAATCACTACCATCAATTAATAAGACAAATTCATCGCCACCCACACGATAGATTGTTGAATCCTTAAATACATCAGCAATCATATTTTTAGCGTCAATAATATATTGGTCTCCAGCATCATGGCCATATGTATCATTAATTTGTTTTAAATTATTAATATCGCATACAACCATCGCAAATTCTAGTGAATCATCTTTTAATATTTTTTCATTTAGAGCGGCCTCAATTTCGCCATATGAATACTTATTCATTACGCCTGTTAAGGCATCTGTTCTAGCGATAGATTTTTCAAATTCTAAATTCTTAGAATATTCTAATTCCTGACGCTTTTGCTCATC
The DNA here is from genome assembly GCA_946626535.1 of uncultured Caryophanales bacterium. The sequence goes on along the minus strand of CAMOUK010000019.1, from coordinate 992 downwards.
AATATTACTTATACCAAGTAATATGTGAGTAGAATCATTAATTAATGATAAAGCAACAAATGATACGTAAACATATTTGCCATTAATTAGCTGCCTATATGTTAATCTGAAGTTTTTGTTTGTCTTTACCTCTTTAACTAAGACCTTTTTATTTATAGCTCTTAAGAAATTATCTAGGTCTTCCTTATGAATTTGCTTTTTAGCGTTAACGATTGATTCTTCAAAGAATGAATCACCACTACTAACCTTAATTAGCTTTTGATTTTCACTATCAAGCTTATATTCATCATAAACATTAGTTTCAATATTTACATAGAAAATATCAAAGAAATTCTTAGCAAGAGCAAGAGCAATATTAGTATATGTAATACTTTTTTGAATTTTACGCTGAAGGTCTAATTCCTTTTTCTTTTCCTCATCGATATTAGAAACACCAATGATAAGATTAGTATCAGTATCTGCAAGTCTTATAGCCTTTAGAGAAACATAGGTTGGATTACCATCTATCAATAATCTATATGTTAAGATATAAGGCTTTCCTCCTAAGGTCTCATTTAAAAGTTTTTCCTTAGTCAAGCCATCCATTAGAATAGGTTTATCCTCTTCAAAAATTACCTTTTCAATATTTGCTAAAACATCACCAAAGAAATCCTTTCCTTCCTCTTCTATATCTAAAGATCTATAGTCTTTAGAAGCACTATAGCCTACATATTCTCCAGTTAACACATTAACATAATAAAAAGTTAAATAATTATTAACTAAAGCTCTAGAGATTTTTAAGTTGATATCATCGATAAATTCGTTACGGCTAACGGCTTCACTGCATAGATGAACATCTAATCTATTAGTTAGCCTCACTACTCTTTTAAGCGAAGTTAAAAAAGTATTAGAATATAGTTCTCTAATAGCATCATCATCTTGTTTTTCTTTAGCCTTTCTTATTAATGTATCGAGCAACAATGATTCATTTTCCATAAAATCACCTCGCATTT
>CAMOUK010000018.1 GCA_946626535.1 uncultured Caryophanales bacterium | reverse complement strand
CAAAAAGTGGCTTAAATACTCGGCTTTTTGTGGATAGGACACATCCTTAGGAGGCGAATGCTCTATCCGGCTGAGCTACGAGAACATATAAAATATGATAATCCATAAGATGACTTTTTTCAAGAATGATTACTTGTTTATTTCAGTATTTTTATGCTATATTAATAAAAAAGGAGGAGCTTATGGTCTTATATCATGTTGGTTTTAGTGTCATAGAAAATCCTGATTTGTTAAGAGGTAGAAGAAATGCTGATTTTGGTCAAGGTTTTTATCTATCTAATGATTTAGATTTTTCTAATAGATGGGCTAGAGTAAGTATTGATTACGATTCTATTATAAATCATTATGAAATTGATTTAGACGGATTAAATGTTAAAGAATTTAAAAGAGATGAAGAATGGTTTAATTATATTTTTAAAAATAGAAATGGCTATGATGATACATATAAAGAATATGATGTTATAATTGGACCTATAGCTAATGACACTATATTTAATACGTGGGGAATCTTAACAAGTGGATATGTTAGTGAGAAGAAAGCACTCGAGGCTTTGCTAAATGGTCCTTAATATATTCAGGTTGTTATTAAAACAAATAAGGCTTTAGAGAAATTGAAATTTATAAAATCAGAAGTAATGGATAAAACAATTATAAATTCATATAGGGATAGTGTTTTAAAGGAACAAGAAGAATATCAAAAAATAGTTTTAAATGTGTTAGGAAGAAAAATAAGGAAGATGCTTGAATAGGACATCTTCCTTGTTTTTTAATTTCCCTGTTCAACCTCTTTTATATCATCATCTTGATCAACTGTTAGATCTAAGCTTTTAAAATAATCTCCATCTGGAAGATATAATTCAAATCCATTTGTTTGATCCATCGTGATTGTAGAAGAGAAAATTGATAAATCTAAGACGTGACCACCTTTTGTTTTATCCTTTGAAATAAAATGTAAATGCCAGCCAGTTGTATTTAAATTGCCCATGTATGGTGGCATATATAATGCGACTACTGTGCCTTCAATATTTTCATAATTAAAGAATGTTTGATCTGTTTTTAAAACTTCAACTAAAGGCTTATATGGTTCCTTTTGAGGTAATTCACTTCTAACATTCATTTTTGAAAAAGTACCATCTATTCTAACCATGTAATATTGATTAGAATTTTTAGTATTTACCTTTTCGGTTAATGTTTTTAATATTTCTTCAATATTAGAGATTTCCTTTGTTTCAAATTCAATATCATTATCGAATTTAGTAATATTAGAAAATGGAATTAGCTCATCATCAGGGACAACCTCAATTGTTCCATCATGCTTTGCACGATAAACAACACCATCAGTCATGATTAATTCACCGTTTAATTTATCGAATGTTCCTATACCTGTATCTCCCATTTGCTTTAACTGTTTAACAGATACTGAACCATAATAATCACCAAGCATTAAGCCTTGTAGTAGTGAAACCTGATGAATTGTTTCATTATCATAATTATTGTTTTGTGGTTTGTTATTAGAATTACATGATACAAGCGATAATCCTAATAATCCAAATGCTAATAAATATTTTGCCTTTTTCATAGTTATCGTCCTTTTTATTTATTATATTCGTTATATAATTTTTTAAATGCTTCCATTGAATTAATAATTGTAGAAGAAGAAACGCAATAAGCTAATCTAACATATCCTTTTACTCCAAAATTATCAGATGGAACAACTATTATATTATATTTTTTAGCCTTTTCCATAAATTTATATGCATCATCCTCTAATGCTTTCATAAATAGATAGAATGCTCCATCAGGCTTAACACATTCATATCCAATTTCTGTTAAGCCATTATAAATTAAATCTCTATTTTTCTTATATTCATTCATATCAGATGTTAAATCAGCACATAGCTCAATAGCGTGCTGCATTAAAGAAGGAGCACAAACATAGCCATATGCTCTTCCGGCACCTAAACAAGCTAAATATAAATTTTTAGAATCATATGCTTGATTTGGTACTAAAACATAACCTATTCTTTCTCCTGGAAGAGATAAGCTCTTTGAATATGAATAACAAACGATTGTGTCATCATATAAATTTGGAATATGAGGGACCTCTAAATTATCAAATACAATTTCTCTATAAGGCTCATCACAAATAATATAAATTGGATGATTATATTCCTTTTCCTTATTCCTTAGGAAATCAGCCAATTTAATTAATGAATCCTTTTTATAAACAACTCCAGATGGATTATTTGGAGAATTAACAATAATAGCCTTTGTATTATTATTTACCTTATTTTTTAAATCATCAAAATTAATTTCAAAGGTCTCTATATTTGGCTTAACTACATTAAAGGTAGCTCCTGCACCTTCAGCAAAAACCTTATATTCTGTGAAATATGGGGCAATGGCTAAAATTTCATCTTTTTTTGATTCTGTAATAGCCTTTAGTGCTATACAAAGTGATGCGGCAGCACCACATGTCATATAAATATTATTTAATGTATAGTTAGTATTAAATCTTTTATTTAAATCTAACGCAATATTTGTTCTTGTATTATTATCACCTGCTGCTGATGTATAGCCATGTGAATAGGAATCATCACCTGCATTTAATATTTTAATAATCGCTTCATTTAGCTTTGGATTAGGCTTAACAGAAGGATTACCTAAAGAGAAATCAAAAACATTCTCTGCTCCAATTTCCTGCTTTCTAATTTTTGAAAATTCAAATAATTCTCTAATTATTGATCTATTTGAGCCTAGCTCTAGCATTTCTTTATTCATAAATATTCACATCCTTGTTAACAATGATACTATAAAACATAAAAATTATCAATTATTAGTAAGAAATAGATAGCGAATATAATTAAATTTTATATTTTATATTAATTTTTCACAAAAATTATAAAAAGCAAATAAAATATAGAATAATATTTAAAAATTTGTTATACTTATATAAATAGTGTTTTTATGGAGGTGATAGTTATAATGTATAATCTAGATGAATTAAATGAATTTTTCAAAAATGATATTTTTGCCACTAAATTGTTAAATGCAAAAATATTAGAAGCTAACAATGATTATGCAAAATGCTTTTTTGAAATAACAGCTGATCATAAAAATGCTAAGGGTGTTGTTATGGGTGGTGCAATATTTAGCTTAGCTGATTTTACCTTTGCGGTTGCTACAAATCAGCATGAGGAATATTATACAGTTTCAACAACATCAAATATTAATTTTATTCGTCCAGCATTTAATGGAAAATTAACCGCTGAGGCAATTAAAATTAAGGATGGAAAAACAATATGCTTTTATGATGTTAATGTATTTGATGATAATAATATATTAATTGCTAAAGTTAATATGACTGGAACACATGTAGTAAAGGAGAAGTAAAAAATGAAAAAATTATTGATTGGAAATGCTGCAGTTGCACGTGGTGCTTATGAGGCAGGATGTAGTGTTGTATCATCATATCCTGGCACACCATCAACTGAAATAACTGAAAGCATGGTTGAATATAAGGAAGTAAATGTAGAATGGGCACCAAATGAAAAGGTTGCTGCTGAGGTATCAATTGGAGCCTCAATGGCTGGAGCACGTGCTATGAGCTGTATGAAGCACGTTGGCTTAAATGTTATGGCAGACCCACTTTTTACAGTTTCATATATTGGAGTTAACGGTGGATTAGTATTTTGTGTTGCTGATGATCCAGGAATGCATTCAAGCCAAAATGAACAGGATTCACGTCATTATGCTAAGGCATCTAAGGTTTTGATGCTTGAGCCATCTGATTCTAGCGAATGTAAGGAATTTACAAAAAGAGCCTTTGAGCTATCTGAGCAATTTGATACACCTGTTATTTTAAGATTATCAACAAGAGTATCACATTCTCAAAGCTTAGTAGAAATAGAAGAAAAACAAGATTATAAGCTAAAGGATTATAATAAAAATATTGCTAAAAATGTTATGATGCCAGGTAATGCAATTAAAAGGCATGTTGTTGTTGAACAAAGACATTTAGATGAGGTTAGCTTTGCTAACACAACAGATTTAAATGCTATTGAAAACAACAATCAAAATATTGGTGTTATTACAGCAGGTATTTCTTATGTATATGCTAAGGAGGCATTAGGCGATAGAGTTGATTATTTGAAGCTTGGTGTAGTAAATCCTCTACCTACAGATTTAATTAAAGAATTTTGTAAGAATCATATAATGGTTTATGCTGTTGAGGAGCTAGATCCTTTTATTGAGGAGCATGTAAGAGCCCTAGGAATCACTAATGTATGTGGCAAGGACAAATTTACTCTTTTAGGTGAATACACTCCTAAAATGATTAAAAAGGCTATTTTTAGTGAGGAAGGACCAGAATTTATTAATGTTGAGGAAACAATTCCAGCAAGACCACCAGTAATGTGTCCTGGCTGTCCTCATAGAGGAACCTTCTATGTATTAAAGAAGCTAGGCCTTACTGTATCTGGTGATATTGGCTGTTATACTCTAGGCGCTGTAGCTCCACTACAATCTGTTGATTCGACAATTTGTATGGGTGCATCAATTTCAGCAGGCTTTGGTATGGCAAAGGCTAGAGGAGCTGAATTCAATAAAAAATTAGTTTCAGTTATTGGTGATTCAACATTTATTCATTCTGGTATAACAGGCTTAATTGATGTTGTTTATAATAAGGGCGCAAATACAATTATTATTTTAGATAATTCAATTACTGGTATGACAGGACATCAACAAAATCCTACTACTGGTAAGACAATTAGAATGGAAGATACAACTCAGGTTAATTTAATTAAGCTAGCTGAGGCAGTAGGTGTTAAAAGAATTGTAGTGGCAGATCCATTCGATGTTAAGAATTTTGAGAAGGTTGTAAAGGCTGAGGTTGAAGCTGATGAGGTTTCAGTAATTATTGCTCAAAGACCTTGTGCACTTTTAAAGGGTGTTAAATATATTGGTAAATGTGAAATTTCAGATAAATGTAGGAAGTGTAAGCAATGCTTAAAGCTAGGCTGTCCTGCAATTTCTAATGTAGATGGAGCAATTATTATCGATAAGAATCAATGTAATGGCTGTGGTCTATGTATGAATGTATGTCCATTTGAGGCTATTGTAAAGGTTGGTGAATAAATATGAATATTATGATTGTTGGTGTTGGTGGCCAAGGAACCTTACTTGCCTCAAGAATTTTAGGTAATATTGTAATAGAAGAAGGCTATGACGTTAAGGTTTCTGAGGTTCATGGTATGAGCCAAAGAGGTGGCTCAGTTGTAACATATGTTAAATTTGGAGATAAGATATTTTCCCCTATTATCGATAAGGGAGAGGCAGATATTATTTTAGCATTTGAAATGCTTGAGGCATATCGTGCTCTCCCTTACCTAAAAAAAGGTGGAAAAATTATCGCTAATAATCAGGAAATGAATCCAATGCCTGTTATTATTGGGGCGATGGAATATCCTAAAAATATTAAAGAAAAGCTAGAAAAAAGTGTTGATTTAGAATGCGTTGAGGCTTTAAAGCTAGCTAATGAGGCTGGAAATATTAAAACAGTTAATGTTGTTTTAATTGGAGTACTTGCTAAAAGTACTAATATTAAATATGAAAAATGGATTGAAACATTAAAAAATACTGTTCCAGCAAAATTATTAGATGTAAATTTGAAGGCATTTGATTTAGGTTATAACCTAAAATAGGGGAAAGATTATGATTTTAAATAAGAAAGTTGAGTGTATGCCTCGTGAAGATATTGTGGCATTACAATCTGAAAGATTAAAATGGCAAGTTAAAAGAATGTATGAAAAGGTAGAAATATTTAGGAAAAGAATGGATAATTTAGGCTTAAAGCCTGAAGATATCAATGGCGTAGAGGACTTAAAAAAACTACCATTTTCATATAAGCAGGATTTAAGAGACTATTATCCATATGGTCTTTTTGCAGTACCTATGACAGATATTGTAAGAGTACATGCATCAAGTGGTACAACGGGCAAGCAAATTGTTGTAGGCTATACTAAAAATGATATTAATATTTGGAGTGAATGTGTAGCTAGAGCAATATCAGCTGCTGGTGGTACAGCTGATGATTTTGTTCAGGTATGCTATGGCTATGGTTTATTTACTGGAGGCCTTGGAGCGCATGATGGTGCTTCATATTTGGGAGCTACTGTAATACCTGCATCTACAGGTAATACAGAAAGACAAATTAGAACTATGATTGACTTTGGCTCTACTATTTTATGTGCTACACCTTCATATGCGATGTATCTAGGCGAAGAAATTAAAAAGCAGGGCTTAACAGATGCCTTAAAGCTAAAGGCTGGTATCTTTGGAGCTGAGCCTTGGACAGAACAGATGCGTAAGCAAATAGAAGATACCTTAAAGATTAAGGCATATGATATTTATGGTCTTTCTGAAATTATGGGACCAGGCGTTTCATATGAATGTGAATGCCAGCAGGGTATGCATGTAAATGAGGATAATTTTATCCCTGAAATTATCGATCCTGATACTGGTGAGGTTTTACCATATGGTACTAAGGGTGAGCTAGTATTTACTACGATAACTAAGGAGGGATTCCCACTTATTCGTTATCGTACAAGAGATATCTGTTCGCTAAATCCTGAAAAATGTAAATGTGGTAGAACATTTATTAGAATGAATAAGCCAACAGGTAGATCTGATGATATGCTAATCATTAGAGGTGTAAATGTCTTCCCAAGCCAAATCGAGGAGGTATTGTTAAAATACTGTTCATCAGGTATTACAACAAATTATCAAATTGTTGTTGATAGAGTTAATAATACAGATACACTTGATGTATTTGTTGAGATGGCTCCAGATTTATTTGCTGATGATATGGCATCAATTGAAGCATTACAAAAGACTCTAGTTGAAAAGCTAAGAAGTGCTTTAGGTATAGGTGCTAAGGTACAGCTTGTTAACCCTAATTCTATTACTAGAAGTGAGGGTAAGGCAAAAAGAGTAATTGATAAGAGAAAGCTTGCGTGAGGTGATATTATGATCGTTAAACAACTTTCAGTTTTTATAGAAAATAAGGCAGGAGCTGTTAAGGATATTGCTAACTTACTTGGTAATAACAATATAAATATGCGTTCCTTGCAAATTGCAGATTCAAAGGATTTTGGTATTTTAAGATTAATTGTTGATGATTCAGCAAAGGCATTAGAGCTAGTTAAAAATGCTGGCTATACAGCAAAATTAACAGATGTTATTAGTGTTGTTGTTCCTGATAAGCCAAATGGGTTAAATGATTTATTAAAGCTTTTAGCTGATAGTAATATTGAAATAGATTATTTATATGTATTTATTGGAAAGAATAATCTAGGAGCTGAGGCTATACTTAAAACAGCTGATTTAGCTTCAGTAGAAACATTATTATTAAATAATTATTACTAGGAGAATGTTTATGACAATAGTCGATTTATTAGAAAAAAACGCCAAAGACTATCCTGATGAGGAATGTCTAGTTGAATTAAATCCTCAAATATTGCCAGAACAATATAAAACATGGAGAGAGTATTCACTTGTTGAACCTACTTTAGCAAGTGTATATAGAAGAAGTATTACCTGGAAGGAATTTGATGATACCGCAAATAGATTTGCCAATCTATTGAAGGATAAAGGTATTAAAAGAGGTAACAAGGTTGCGATATTATTAATGAATTCATTAGAATGGCTTCCGATTTATTTTGGTGTATTAAAGCTTGGAGCTTTAGCTGTTCCTATGAATTATAGATATACATCTGACGAAATTAAATATTGTCTTGATTTAGCTGATTGTAATGCATTAGTATTTGGCCCAGAATTCATAGGAAGAGTTGAGCCAATAGCTGACCATACACCACTTGTTAAGACCTTAATATTTGTCGGTGATGCCTACGTTCCTTTTGCTGATCACTATAATCAAATAATTAATAATTATCAAGCAACTAAGCCTGATATAAAATTAGATGAGAATGATGAGGCAGCAATTTATTTTTCAAGTGGTACTACAGGATTTCCTAAGGCTATACTTCATTTACATAAGGCTTTGATTAGTTCTTGTATGTGGGAACAAAAACATCACCTACAGACTAAAAATGATGTATTTTTATGTATTCCACCGCTATATCATACTGGTGCGAAGATGCATTGGTTTGGAAGCTTAATTTCAGCATCTAAGGCTGTTATACTTAAAGGTATTAAGCCTGAATGGATTATGAGTGCTGTAAGTGAGGAAAAATGTACAATCGTATGGCTTTTAGTTCCTTGGGCACAAGATATTTTAGATGCGATAGATAGAAAAGAAATTAAGCTAGAAAATTATCAAACAAGCCAGTGGAGACTAATGCATATCGGTGCTCAGCCAGTTCCACCATCACTTGTTCAAAGATGGCTAAAGGTATTTCCAAACCATAAATATGATACTAATTATGGCCTATCAGAATCTATAGGTCCTGGTTGTGTTCATCTAGGAATTGAAAATACCCATAAGGTAGGCGCTATAGGTAAGCCTGGCTATATGTGGGAGGCTAAGATTATAGAAAATGGAAAGGAAATAACTACACCAGAAGAGGTTGGAGAATTATGCGTTAAGGGTCCAGGTGTAATGGTGTGCTATTATAAAAATCCTGAGGCTACAGCTGAAATATTAAAGGATGGCTGGCTATATACTGGTGATATGGCTAAATATGATAAGGATGGCTTTATCTATTTAGTTGATAGAAAAAAAGATGTTATTATCACTGGTGGAGAAAATCTATATCCAGTTCAAATTGAAGATTTTATTAGAAAGCATGATAAGGTAAAGGATGTTGCTGTAATAGGTATACCTGATGATAGATTAGGTGAAATAGCCTTAGCTATAGTTGAACCTAAGGAGGGTATGGATTTAACAGTTGAAGAAATTGAGAAGTTCACATTTGACCTACCAAGATATAAAAGACCTAAAAAGATTATTATTTCTAGCGTACCAAGAAATGCCACAGGAAAGATTGAAAAACCAAAACTAAGAGAAAAGTATTGTGGTAAATCCTTAGTACAAATTCAAATAGAGAAATAATTATGGATTTATTTATTAAGATTTTATTCATAGCCTTATTCTTTATAGCTACAATATTTATTGGTTTTTATTGTAGAAGAAAGGCAACAAATTCTAATGATTTTGTTTTAGGTGGAAGAAATGTAGGCCCATGGCTTTCAGCCTTCGCCTATGGTACATCTTATTTTTCAGCAGTAGTATTTATAGGCTACGCTGGTTCATTTGGCTTTGAATTTGGAGTATCAGCCTTTTGGATTGGTATAGGTAATGCGTTAATTGGTTCTTGGCTTGCCTGGGTTTTGCTTGGTAGAAGAACAAGAATAATGACTCAAAGCCTTAATTCATCTACAATGCCCGATTTCTTTTCAAAAAGATTTAAATCTGAAAAGCTTAGAATATTTGCAGCTATAATAGTATTTGTATTTTTAATACCATATACTGCAGCTCTATATAATGGTTTATCATATTTATTTAGCGTTACATTTTCAGCATCTGTACCTTATTGGGTATGGATATTAATTATTTCAGTTATTACAGCCTTATATGTAATAATTGGAGGCTTGATGTCTACAGCGATAAATTCCTTTATTCAAGGTATGATAATGCTTATAGGTATAGCCTTAGTTGTTATATCAGCTCTAAATTTAAATGGCGGTCTTCAAGGCTCTATGGCTAAATTAGCTGAAGCTGGTGGTTGGGAGTATGTTTCAATTTTTGGTCCTGATCCAGTTCATCTAATATTTGTTGTAATATTAACATCATTAGGCTGTTGGGGTCTTCCTCAAATGGTTTCAAAATTTTATTCAATTAAAAATGAAAATCAAATTAGAAAGGGTTCTGTAATTTCTACTTTATTTGCTATAGTAGTAGCAGGAGGCTGTTACTTTTTAGGCGGCTTTGGTAGAATCTTTTCAGATGTTAAAAGTGCGACTATAATTCCTGAGATAGTAGCTAATTTAAATGTTGTTACTATTGCGATAGTCATAGTTTTAGTTTTGGCTGCGTCTATGTCTACCCTTTCAGGACTTGTACACACAAGTGCTGCAACAGTAGTATTTGATTTAATGGATCCAAAAAGAAAAATGCCAGATAAGAAGAGGATGACCTGGCTTAGAATATTTGTATTATGCTTTATTGTTGTTAGTGCTTTACTTGCTATATTCCAAAATTATGGTCCAAAGGAATTTACTAAAGATATCGCATCTCTAATGGGTATTTCTTGGGGTGCAATATCTGGAGCCTTTATAGGTCCATTCTTCCTAGGCTTATATTGGAAAAAAACAACTAAAGTTTCAGTATATGTATCATTTATATCTGGTATTGGCTTAGCAATATTAAGCTTAGTATTAGGCTATGCTAAGGTTAATACTAAATGGTATGTTGATGGTATGCTATTTTTTAATGCGGCAGATTCAATTTATATGGGCGTATTAGCGATGGTGCTAAGCTTTATAATTGTATTTGTTGTATCATTATTTACTAAAACACCTGATGATGCAGATCAGATGTTTAAATGCTATCACCAAAAGGTTATTTCAACAAGCGATGTAGTACTAGCTGAAAAAGAACAAATAATAGAAGAAGAATTATTAGATTAAAAAAGAGCACTAGACGGCGATTCTAGTGCTCTTTTTATAAGGAAGAGGAAAGTTAAGTAAAATGAGTTATTTTTTCATTTTACATAATTCTAGTTCTAATAGTGCTGAAACATACATTACTAAAGCAATTTCGCTTTCTTGCCATATTCTTGTGATTTCTCTTTCAAATATAACAATATATCCGAAATTTCTACCATGTGTTTCAAGTTTTGATACAAGCATACTTTGAATACCTCTAGCTTCAACAAAATCAGTTAAAGCAGGATCTTGTTGTTTATATTTTGTAAGAGGAGCTTCAAAGAATAATGAATCACCATTTAGTAGAAGCTCAAGATGTATATCATATCTTTCACCTGTATATCTTTTAGTATCATTATAATTTGATAGTATTGTTGAATCTGGTGATAGGTAATATACATATGAGCAGTGTAGCTCTGAATATAGGAAGTCTACAGTGCTTTTTAAAATTTGCTCCTTACCTTTATAGATATCAAACATTCTTTTTACAGAATTGAAATTTCTAAGAAGTGAGCCTTCAGCCTTTTCGTGAATAACGATATTTTTATGTTTTGATTCTACATAGATGATATAACAGTTTCTACCTTTAGTCTTACCTCTATATAAAGCCTTATCAGCCTTTGTGAATAACTTTTCATAATCACAATCATCCTCAGGATATTTTGCACAGCCTAAAGTGGCAGTAACATAAATATCTCTTACGCCATCGTTATAATATCTTCTAAATATTTTATTTCTTTCGAATAGCTTTTCACATGTTTTATGGACATCGTCATAATCTACGACATTTGGAAGAAGAATTAAGAATTCATCTCCACCATATCTACCAACAAACATGTTACCATAACAATGTTCCTTTAATTTTTCACCGATGCTTTTTAAGATAAAATCACCAGATAAATGACCAAATGAGTCATTTATCTGTTTGAAATTATCTAAATCAAGAATGATAAGGGTAAAAGGAGTTTTATCTTCAATTAAGCCATTCGCTATATTGATAATTTGATTTCTACTAAATACACCTGTAAGCTGATCAATTACTACATCTTGATCCTTACTAACTAAGTATTTAATATCTAGATAATCACGTTCCATCATTTTCCTCCAATAAAAAAAGTTCTTCCGTGAGAACTAAAGAACCTTTTGGTAATAAAAAATGCAACTGGCTACCATTTTACAGGCCCTTTAGCTTTGCGTCATACAGTTTCCCGTATTTTGCCGAATACTATTTAAGATAAGTAAATGATACAATATTATTTTAAAAATGTCAAATTTAGTGTTAAAAAGCTTACAAAATGGTGCTATACTATATACAAGAATAGTTTTCTATTATGGAGAGTATTTATGAATCTAACCGCATCAATATTAGCTATTTCAATAGCGATAGTGTTATATATTTATACAATTGAATTATTTACCATTTTATTTAGAATTACAGGTCTTACAAAGGAAAAGGCAAGATTTCAGGTAATTTCTTTAATTACTTGCTCTGGCTTTACAACAAGCGAGGCAGAAATTATTGCTACAAATAAAAGAAGACGTAGACTTGCAATTATTTGTATGATTACAGGTATTATATTTAATGTAATGATCATATCATTTATCATTAATTTAATTTCAAGCTTCTCATCAAATGTAATGACTGAAGATTTAGTTTTACATACTACAATTATCTTAGGTGTAGCTGTAGCCTTAATTGTTATTTCTAAAATACCACCATTTGCTAAATTATTAGAAAAAATGACTGAAGGCTTTGCCAGAAGACTAATTTATAGAAATAAGTATGATAATATCTTAACTATGCTTGATTTATATGGTAGAGATGCCATAGTTGAGATTTATATTAATAATGTTCCTGAGGCTTTAAAGGATAAGACATTAGAGGAATCAGAATTAAAATCAAGATATAGAATTAATCTATTAATGCTAAAAAGAAAAAATAGAACAATTGAAATTACTAAAAATACAGTAATTCAGAAAAATGATGAAATAGTTGTTTTTGGTTCTAGACAAGCAATAAAGGATTTATTCACATATAAGACTAATGAGGTTGTTGAAGAAGAAATAATTCAGCCAAAGGAAAATATAATTACCTTAATTGATAATTATGGTAGAGATGCAATGGCACAAATTGAAATTCATAATCTACCTGAAATATTAAAGGATAAGAAGCTTTTTGAATCTGAAATTAAAACAGTTTATAACCTAAATGTTATAATGCTTAGAAGAAATGATTCATCTATTAAGGTAACAAAGGATACTATAATTAAGGATAATGATGAGATAGTTATTTATGGTAATTATAGTAATATTAAGAAAATATTTATAAACCAAAATAATGAATAGCGAGCTGACTCGCTATTTTTTTGTAGATTTTTTATATTAAAAGTGATAAACTATCACTTGTATTTAAAAAGGAATAAATATTATGTGGATTTTTTGGAGTATATGCTTAGGTGTAGGCCTTGCGATGGATGCTTTTGCAGTATCTGTTACTAACGGCCTAAAGGACGAAAAATTAAAGATTTCTAAGATGCTTTTAATTGCGACATTCTTTGGAGTGTTTCAAGGCGTTATGCCTCTTATAGGATATTTCGCATCTAGTCTTTTAACTAAATATAGCTGGTTTAAATATGCTATACCTATTATTGGCTTTTCAATATTGATGGCATTAGGTATTAAGTCAATTTATTCAGCTATTAGAAAAGATGATGATAATGATTATTCAGGTAGTCTGACTATTAAATTGCTAATTATTCAAGCAATAGCTACCTCAATTGATGCCTTACTTGTTGGTGTTGGTATAGATAATACTATTTCAGCAACAGCAACCTATCAGGTATTTATTAGCTTTATAATAATAACTATAGTAACATTTGGCATTTCATTTTCAGGATGTCATCTAGGCAGAATATTTAAGGATATATTTTCTACTAAGGCTGAAATTGCTGGTGGTATCATTTTAATTGTGATATCATTAAAAATAATAATAAGCTTTATAATAACATTATAGGCAAAATAATTGCCTATTTTTTTATTTTTTTAATTAAAAATTTATTAGCTATATATGGCTCTTATTTTTTTGCTATGGTATAATAAATTAAATAACTCAAAGGAGTGATTCGAATGAGTAAGAAGACGATTGTAAAGGAACCTATAGAAAATATAGAGGCAGATGCTTCTTTAGGCTTAACTGTAGACCAGGTTAAAGAAAGAACAGATAAAGGTTATATCAATACAGCTACTAAGGGCCACGAAAGAACTGTTGGTATGATAATATTTCATAATGTATTTACCTTTTTTAATACGATTTTATTAATTATCGCAATAGTATTTTTTGCATTTATAGTTTATCTATATTCAACAGGACATCCTGATGTTGTTGATGATCACTTTGGCTTTTCTAAATTTGGCTTTTTGCTTCCTGCCATTATGAATATTACAATTGGTACTATTCAAGAAATTCATAGTAAAAGAGTAATAGATAAATTAAAAATAGTAACAGAGGCTAAATCTAGAGTTATAAGAGATGGTAAGCTTGTAACTATTAATGCTAAGGATATCGTAATCGACGATATAGTAGCCTTAAAGGCTGGTGAGCAAGCAACAGCTGATTTTATTATGGTTGAGGGCTACTTGCAGGTAGATGAATCTAATTTAACAGGTGAATCAGATTATATTAAAAAATATCCAGGTGATAAGGTCTTTTCTGGTTCAGCTATAATTGTTGGTGATGCCAAGCTTAGAACTATCGCAGTTGGTGATGATACATTTGCTTCATCACTTTCTAAGAAGGTTAAGAATATGGAACGTCATAAATCAGAGCTTATGACTGATATTATGAATATAATGAGAGTCCTTGCAGTAATATTATTAATTGTTACAATAGTTGTAATTGGAACATTATGCTATAAGATTAATGTTCATGGAAATGATGCAGCTCTTTGGGATAATATGACATTGAGCCTTGATAGTCCAATTACATGGGCAAGAATAATGATAACTGTTGGCTCATTTGCGATTGGTATTATGCCATCTGGCTTACTTTTAACCGCATCTGTTACAATGGCTTTATCTATCGCATCACTTTCAAAACAAGAAACATTAATTCAAGAATTATATTCACTTGAAAATTTAAGTAGAGTAGATACTATCTGCTTAGATAAAACTGGTACCTTAACAGATGGTACAATGAAGGTTTGTGAAGTTAAAAGATTTGTCCATTTAGAAGATATTTATGATAATATTAAAAATCTACTAGGTGTATCAGGCTCAAGAAATCAAACAGCTGAGGCCTTGTATAATGAATTTGGTGAAAATAAGGATGTTGAGTATAAGGAATTAATTCCATTTTCTAGTGAGCATAAGTCATCAGGCTTAATCTATAATAATGGAGATAGGCTACTTTTAGGCGCTCCTGAATATTTACTTGATAAGGATGATGAAAGATTAAAGTTCGTAGAAGAAAAGGCAAAGGAAGGAAAAAGAGTATTAGCCTTTAAGCTAAATGATAATTTATTAGCCTTCTTTGTATTAGAAGATCAAATAAGAAAATCAGCAAAGGAAACTTTAGCCTTCTTTAAGGATAATGGCGTTACAGTTAAGGTAATATCTGGAGATAATCCATTAACTGTTTCTAAGATAGCTCAAGTTTGTGGTGTAGAAAATTATGATAAGGCAATATCTTTAGAGGGAGTTAAGTTAGAAGATATTGCTGGACTAGTTGAAGATTATACTATTTTTGCAAGAGTATCACCAGAACAAAAGGAAGCAATAGTTGAAGCCTTAAAGGCAAATAAGCATAAGGTTGCGATGACAGGTGATGGTGTAAATGATATATTAGCCTTAAGAAAGGCTGATTCATCAATTACCTTTGCGAAGGCAACAGATGCTGCTAAATCAGTTTCTGATGTTGTTTTAATGGATAATGATTTTTCTCATTTAAAGGAAGTTGTTGGACAAGGAAGAAGAGTAATAGGTAATATTAGAAGAACATCAATACTATTCTTAATGAAATCATTTGCGATATCACTATTAGCATTTGCGTTAATAGCTTTAGCGAAGGGCCAAATGTGGTATACAGTAGAAAATGTTTATATGCTAGAGGCAGCTGTAATTGGTACTGGTGGCTTCATATTATCACTTGAAGGTACGAAAAAGCCAATTAAGGGCTCATTCTCAAAGACTATTATTGCTAAAGCTATTGCGGCAGGATTACTTGCACTGGCAGCCGTAATGCTACCAATACTTGCCTATGTAATACCTAAGCATTATGGTCAAGAGCCTTGGATTAATGCTTTAAATGTAAAATCTATGATATCTATTTTACTTACACTTGCAGGCTTAGTTGTTACATTTACAATGTGTCTACCATTTACTAAATATAGAGTATTTGCGTTTACACTTGTTTGCTTAACAGTTGTATCATTATCATTTTTAGTTCCAACGTCATTTGTTGGTGGTAGACCTACCTCAGCTTCTATGTTTGGATATGATACAAGCTTAGGTCAAAATTTCTTTGATTGTCAATTTATGAGAGAACTATTTAGACCTTGGAACTCTCCATCCTTCCAAAATCTATTTGAGGATAGGGATAATTTCATAATTATGGGTATATTCCTATTTGTCGCATTACCTTTATTCTTCCTAGTAATTGAATTTGTTAATAAGAAGATTTTAAAGAATGATGAAAGTATAGTAGATAGTTTTATTAATGATCCAAAAAGATTAACTTTAAAAGAAAAAAGATTGGCTAGAAAAAAAGAAAAAATGGCTAAATAATTAATGAGCACATTTTGTGCTCATTTTTTTATCTTTAGATTTATTTTTAGTGTTCTATTTGTTAAAATTAATTTGGGTATTACGATTTGAAAGGAAGAAAGTATATGATTGATTTAAAAGAAGAATTAGGTTCAAAATATGATGATTTACTAAAGTGTGATTTTATTAAAGATATTGAAGATATATTAAGTAATGAAGGATTAATTAATATAGATTTTCATGATATTAAGGCAGTATGTAAGGGTGAAATTATAGGGGCTATTTCAGCTGTAATAGAAGATCTTGATGATGAGCTTAAAATTAATAGAATAAGTGATAAGGAACCTAATGGTTGCCTACTAAATGTAACAAGCTCTATGAATCTAAGACTTCAAGATATCGATAAAATTATAGGTAAAATAAAAAAGCTTGGTTCTGATCTAAGCTTTATATACGGAACTTATATAGATAATAATTATGATGGTAAATATAAGATTCAGGCGTTATTAACCTATAATGATGGTATAGTGGCTGAAACTAATAAGGATATTGAAAAGCCTTTAAACGAAGATAAGCTATATTCTTCATATGATGAAAAAGAATTATTATATAATGCAGCCTTATATGTAATTAATAATGGGGCTACAATTAATAATATTCAGGTGAAATTTGGCTTAGGCTTTAATAGAACTCTTAATATTTTAAATAAATTAGAGGAGCTAGGAATTATTAGCCAAAAGGTTGGAACTAATCCAAGAAATATATTAATTAGTGATAAAAATATGATTAAAGAATTAATTTATAGATAAAATATGATATAATTTTATCAAATGTTTTAAATGCAATAAGTAAGGGGAATAAATATGACATTTGAATTGACACCAGAAGAGGCTTGGGATTTAAAATTTGTTATACTTGCAGAAATAGAGTATTTAGAAAAGACAGCCATTCCTAATGCTAATTTAAAAAAGGATAAGGAAGATTTAACTAAGGCAAAGGAAAGAATGGAAGCAATCCTTGATAAATTTAAGGATGTTAAAACTCCAAATTAAAAAATAAGCCGGCTCATTAAAGAGCCGGTAATTTTTTTATTTATGGCAATTGCACATTTTTTCTTCATTTAGTTCTTGAGTGATTTCAGATACCATTTTTTTAACGTTAACTTTGCTGTGACATTTTGCACATTCATCATCAAGAGGGATTCCTTTTATTCTTTTATAAATGTATCTTCCAAACACAAGAAGAACTATTGAAATTGAAGCTATAATAACAATAATTTCAATGGGTTGCATTAATTAATAACTCCTGCTTCCTTTAAATCTCGCTTTTTATTTATAAAGTAGATTAAAAAGCCAGTTAAAACTGCAATTGCGATAAATACAAATGATAACCACCACTTAGCAAGAGTTAAGTAAATAACACTTGAAGCAATGTAAGATGTTACTATCCAGAATAGAATAGTAGTTTTAATTTTCTTCTTTCCAAGCTCGCCTCTAGCTGTAGCGACAGCAGCAAAGCATGGAATTGTAGTCATATTAAATACGATAAATGCTATTAGAGCTGGCCAGCCTGTAAAGCCGTTACCATTGATACCTGTAGCTCTTGCTGCTGTAAGTGCTGAGGTATTTCCTGATTCATCAAGAGCTAATTGATACAATTCGATATATGATTCAACTGAATTAGTTTCACCAGATGAAATACCTTGAGAAAGCACAGTAAATGTAGAAATAACATTTTCTTTGGCGATTAAGCCTGTAACAGCTGATACACCATAGATCCAACCATTTTCATTTAATTGAGAACCAAATCCAAGTGGGGTAAATACTGGTTGAATTAATCTACCAATACCAGCTAGAATTGAACTCTTTGAATCTAGATAATCTGGGTCAGATGTTACAGTGTTAAATTCATCTACTGCTAAAGTAAATACATCATTAAGTACTACATCAAATGCAGCAGTTAATTCATCATCCTCATTTTCTAAATAATCAGATACAATCTGAGGTAATTCAACAACAACCTCACCATCCTCAACATAATCAGGATTGATTGCTTCAATCTTTAAGATGTTTTCTTCTTCAGTCTTATAATCTTCAAATATTTCGTTTGCAATATCATTTGGATCTGCTTGTTCGATATATTTCCAGCTGAATGTGAAGCTTTGTAGGAACCAAATAACGATAGTAGAAGCTAAAATAATAGTAAATGCTTTTTTAACATAGCCCTTTAATTTATCCCATAAATGGATCATTAAAGCCTTAGGCTGTGGCATATGGTAAGTTGGAAGCTCCATAATAAATGGTGGAGTTTTTCCTCTCATTACTGTCTTCTTCATTAAAATAACAGTGATTATTGCAGTAATGATACCGATTAAATACATTGAATAAGTAATTAAATCTACATTAGGAAAATTAAACATTGCACAAATACAGCCTGCAATAGCAGTAAGTATTGGTAGCTTTGCACCACAAGAGAAGAATGGAATAACTCTTATTGTAGCGATTCTTTCTTGTTCATCTGCAAGTGTTCTAGTGTTAATCATAGCTGGAACTGAACAACCAAAGCCCATAATCATAGGTAGGAATGCTCTACCAGATAAACCAAATTTTCTAAATGCTCTATCTAGAATGAAGGCGATACGAGCCATATAGCCTGAATCTTCTAAAATTGAGAAGAATAAGAATAATAATAGAATTTGTGGAACAAATGATAGTACAGAGAATACACCAGCACAAATACCATCAACTATTAAACCAGATACCCAACCTGGGGCACTTGATAGCCAGCCCCTAAATACTTCAGATAACCAATCAGTAACATTAATTACAAATGTTTGTAATATAACACCTAGGGAATTTATTCCATCGCTTGTCCAAATCAAGCCTTCAAACATTGTACCTTCAAATGAAGGAGCAGTATCTTTGAATAAGCCACCTAAATAGAATAGGTTAGCTGAGAATGTAAAGTGGAATATTAAGAATAGGATTACTAAGAAAATAGGAATACCTACCCACTTATTTGTTAAAACCTTATCAATTTTATAAGATTGATTTTCTGCTGTAATATCAGTTACAGCTTTTTTCTTATGAATAGAATAATTTTCTACAATATAATTATATCTAGCATCTGCAATAAATGCTTCTAAATCAGAACCAAAAACTTGATCGTTGAATTTTTCTTTATATTCTTCAACCATCTTAGAAATTTTTTCTGAATGGCTTTGTTCGATAAAATCACCTTCGATGAACTTTATAGCATGATATAAAGGAGAAGGAACATTATCATTTGCCATATCATTTGCAATTTTATCGATGAAAGATGAAATTTTATAGTTGCTTAAAACTGAGTAGCCCTTTCTAGGTTTTAATGAAGCTTCATATGCAACCTCCATTAATTCATCTAGGTGAGTTTCCTTTTGAGCTGATATAGCAACAACTGGAACTCCAATTGCTTTTGATAATGCTTCAATATCAATAACGTCGCCTGATTTTTCAACGACATCCATCATATTTAAAGCTATAACAACTGGAACATCAATTTCTAATATTTGAGTTGTTAAGTATAGATTTCTTTCTAAGTTTGTAGCATCAACAATGTTGATTACACAATCTGGTTTATCATCTACGATAAACTTTCTTGAAATTACTTCCTCTGGAGTATAAGGAGAAAGTGAATAGATACCTGGAAGATCGACTATAGAAATTAATTCATCAAGCTTCTTATAATCGCCTTCTCTTTTTTCTACTGTAACACCAGGCCAGTTACCAACATGCGCATTAGAACCTGTTAATGCATTATATAATGTTGTTTTACCACAGTTTGGGTTACCTGCAAGTGCAAAATGCTTCATTATTTAGCTCCTTTCTCATCAGTGACGCAATCGATTAACTCTGCCTCACCTTTTCTTAATGTTAATTCATATCCTCTTAATGTAATTTCAAGAGGATCTCCAAGTGGAGCTTTCTTTCTTAAAATTACGGTAGCGCTAGGTGTTATACCCATATCAAATAAACGTCTGCGTACTCTACCTTCACCGTGAACAAATTTGATTGTTCCGGTTTCCCCTAATTTGAATTCGCTTAATTTTTTTTCCAAAATAAAACCTCCGATTATAAATGTGTTAGTCAAAACTAACTTACCTTTGTTAGTATACACTAACTGCTTGTTTTTGTCAACGAGATTTATTTGATTCTTTAATAAAAAATGTTATTATAATAATTAAATAAGAAGGAGCGTTTTAAAATGGTTAAAAATTTTTATTATCATTCACCAACTAAGCTAGTTTTTGGAAAAGATATTTTAAAGTATTTGCCTGATGTTTTAAAGGAATATGGTAAAAACGTCTTATTAACTTATGGTGGAGGCTCTATTAAAAAAATGGGCCTATATGATGAAGTAATAAAACTACTTAAGGATTTTAATGTTTATGAATTATCTGGTATAGAACCAAACCCTAAATATGAGCCATCAGTAGTAGATGGTGCTAAAATTTGTAAAGAAAAAAATATTGATGTCATTTTAGCTGTTGGTGGTGGTTCAGTTCTTGACTGCTCAAAGGCTATTTCTGTATGCGCTAAATATGATGGCGAGGGCTGGGATTTAATTTCTGGTAAGGTAAAGGCAAAGGAATCTATTCCTCTTGTTGATATATTGACTTTAGCGGCAACAGGTAGTGAATATGATGAGGGCTGTGTAATTTCAAATACTAAATTAAATGATAAAAGAGGATATATTGATCCTTTAATGGCACCAAAGGTATCATTTTTAAATCCTGAATATACATATACAGTTAGTAAATGGCAAACAGCATGTGGAACAGCTGATGCGATGAACCACGTATTTGAGCAATTCTTTTCAACACCATCATCTGATTTTAATGATGGATTAATGGTTGGCGCGTTAAAATCTTTGATGAAAAATGTTAAGATTGCCTTAGTTAAGCCAGATGATTATGAGGCAAGAAGTGAGCTTATGTATGCTTGCTGTTTAGCTTGTAATGGAATACTTTCTAATGGTAGTGGTTCATCAGGCTGGCCTATGCATTCAATTGAGCATGCCTTAAGTGCTTATTTTGATATTACTCATGGTGCTGGTTTAGCCATTATTACACCAAGATGGATGAAAGAAATCTTAAGTGAAAAAACTTTAGAAAGATTTAAAACAATTGGTAAAGAATTATTTGATATAGATGTTAATAATTTAGAAGATGCTAAAAAGGTAATAGATGAATTCTATAAGTTCTTTGAATCTATAGATATTCCAATGCATCTTGCTACTTTAGGAGTAAAGGAAGAAAAAATAGAAGAAATGGCAGATCATATTTTAGCTAATGATTCTACTGAAACTCCTTGGATGTATGTTAAATTAAATAAGGAAGCTATAATTAGAATATTAAAGGAAAGTATGTAATTAGTAATACTGTTTGGCTAAAGCCTACTGAATAAAATAGGAGTATTAAATGAAAAAAAGTCATGATAATTATTGCTTAACATTTTCTATATTATATTTAGGCATAATGCTAGCCTTTATGCTTGTGCATGGCCTTTTAGGTGTCGTTCAAGGCAATATTTTTTGGTTAGTAGTTAATATTGTTTTTACGATGATCGCTATAACATTTGTTGTTTTAACTGCTAATTTATTATTTAGAAGATGTGTTTATATTAGAGAAAATGATTTATTAAGCTTTGTTTTAAGTATAATAGCTTTTATTATATCTATATTATGTTTAATATGGTGGCTTTCTGATGCAATTAATAATTTAATTGGAGTTGTAAGAGAGCTTAAGTGAGAAAGCCATTTTTGGCTTTTTCTTTTTCTTCTTTTAATATATAATTAATTAAAGAAGGTGATTTTTTTGGAAAAGGATAATGTTAAAGAAGTTACTGAAGAAATATCTGAAGAGCTACAAGAAGAAATTAAAGAAGAGATAGCTCAAGAAGAAGCTTACGATAAGAAAAAGGCAAAGAAAGAAGATAAAAAATATTTAAAAAGTCTTTCAAGGAAAGAAAGAAAAAAGGTTTTAAAGCAAAGAAAAGTTGATAAGGAATTCTTTAGAGAAAAGGATATTAATTATAAGGCTCCTTTATCTTATAGACATTTAAGAATAATTGCTTGGCTTGCCTTTGCCTTAGGACGGTATTGTAGTGTTAGTCAAGCTACATCAGCTCTTTCTGGAGGAGGATTTTTAAGTGAAACTGTATATATGGTGTTAAGTATAGTAGCATCAATATATATGCCACTATTTATTATCGCTACCTTTGGTACGATATTAAATAATAAAAAATCTATGAAATCTGTATTAATATTTTATGGATTAGCTTATTTAGGTGTTGGTCTTGGAATAGTATTTGTATATCATAGATATTTAAATGGAATACTACACGTTATTTCATCTGAGCATACCTTTAGATATGCTGGAGACCTATTAGGTAGTAGATTAGAGGTAAATGTATTTGGTGATCTTTTAGCATTATCAGCATTCTATTTTTTCATTATGTATAATCCTAAGAAGCATTTCCAAGGAAAGAAGCATATTATATTTAGATTGATGAGCTTAATTCCTTTATTAATAGCTTTAATATCTTATGTAATTAGAATTACATCAGTATATATTTCACTTCCTGTTCAAATTTATCCTTTCTTAACGACAAAATCACCAATGCTATATTTATTATTTGTTGTTTTAGTATTATGGCTAAAGAAAAGAGAAAAGAAATATTTAAGCTACGGTAAAACTGAAGAAGAATATCAGGTATATCTTAAAACAAAGAAAAATCAAAGATCTTTTTCAATTATGGTAAGTAAGCTTTTAGCGATAGTTTCTGTCTTAGATATGTTAGTAGTGTTTGTTTTAATAATAATATTTGGTGCAAAAGTATATGAATTTATGGATCAGGCTCAAATTGGTGAATGCTCACTTTTATTCTTGGCAATACCTGTTGTTATGTTTTATTCATATACTAAAACATATGATGATGACAGTAAGTTTGATATATTAATTCCTTTAATTGGATTAGGCTTATGTGCCCTAGCTTATTTAGAGGGAATATATGCATTAGTAATGTATATGATTACTAACTAGATTCTAGTCTATAACTAAATATCTTTACATAGAAAAAATACAATATAATTTAGTTAGAGTTCCTGAAAAGAAATAGTAAAAATATAAGGAGAAATCGAGTTTGATTTCTCTTTTTTTTATGAAACTATTTTCATTTGAAAATGGCTTTGTTTTCATTGTAAAAAAATGTGATTTTTGATATAATTTTTATAGTAAATTAGAGGTGTTATTATGAACTATTATGAAGGTAAAAAGGGTTGGGTTGAGGTTATTACAGGCCCAATGTTTGCGGGAAAAACTGAAGAGTTAATTAGAAGAGTAAAAAGAATGGATTATGCAAAGAAGAATTACATGATCTTTAAACCAGTAATAGATAATAGATATTCTGTTGATGAGGTTGTAAGCCACTCTAAGAAGAAGGCTTCAGCTATTAATATTCAACATGGTAGTGAAATTAAAAGACATTTAAAGAAAAATACTCAAGCTATAGTTATCGATGAGGTACAGTTTTTTGATGAATCATTAATTGATTATGTTCAAGGCTTTGCTGATGAGGGCTATAGAGTAATATGCGCAGGATTAGATACTGATTTTAAGGCAGAACCATTTATTGTAACATCTAAGCTTTTAGGTATTGCAGAAGATGTTACTAAGCTAAATGCTATCTGTATGAAATGCGGTGGTCTTGCAACTAGAACTCAAAGAATTATTGATGGCTTACCAGCATATTATGACGATCCAGTCATCTTAGTTGGGGCAAATGATTCTTATGAGGCTAGATGTAGAAGCTGTCATGAGGTTTTAGTACGTGGAAAGAAATGATTCTTATTATATTAATTTAGCATATAAGGAAGCCCTAAAGGCTTTAGCTATAGATGAGGTACCAATTGGTGCGGTTATAGTACTTGATGGTAAGGTTATAGCTAGAGGCTATAATAAAAGAGAAACAAAGAATAATGCACTAGCTCATGCTGAAATAGTTGCTATCAATAAGGCTTGTAAGAAGTTGAATTCTTGGAGACTTGAAGATGCAACGCTTTATGTGACCTTAGAGCCTTGTGCAATGTGCGCCGGGGCAATTATTCAATCTAGAATCAAAAACGTCGTTTACGGGGCTTATGACTATAGATTTGGAGCTCATAGATCTATTATTAATCTATTTGATGTTAAATTTAATCATATGGTTAATGTAAAAGGTGGAGTTGAAGAAGAAAAGTGCTCTAAGCTAATTAAGGATTTCTTTAAAAACTTGAGAAACTCTTGATTTAAATTATTTGTTGTGTTAGAATTTCAAATGTCCTCAATCAATTGTTCATTGTGAACCAGGTCAGGATCGGAAGATAGCAGCCTTAAGCGTATGGATGATGTGGTTGGGGCGCTTTTTTTATTTTTTTTGATATATGATATAATAACTATATGAGCATACCGGTAATATGTCAATAGATGAAAATAAATAAATTTTCAGATATTAAGA
>CAMOUK010000017.1 GCA_946626535.1 uncultured Caryophanales bacterium | reverse complement strand
TATTTTCTTTTTATATAGAAAATTTTAAAATAATGTATTATAATGTTATACGGAGAAATGAGGAAATAATAAATGAAAAATTTTATGGATGATGATTTCTTATTAACAACAGAAACAGCAAAAAAACTTTATCATGAACATGCAGAAGGTATGCCTATCATTGACTATCACTGCCATCTACAACCAAAGGAAATAGCTGAAAATAAAAAATTTAGAAATTTAGCTGAAGCTTGGTTAGGTGCTGGTGACAGATATGGTGATCACTATAAATGGAGAGCTCTTCGTGCTAGAGGATATGAAGAAGATTCTATCTCAGGAAATATTCCTGGTAAATCATTAGAGGAAAGTGATTATCAAAAATATATGCAATTTGTTGAATCAATGCCATATTTTGTTGGTAACCCACTATATCACTGGAGCCATCTTGAATTAAGAAGATATTTCGGTATTAATGAAATAATTAATAAAAAGAATGCTAAGAAGATTTGGGATGAAGCTAATAAAAAGCTTGAAACTTTAACTGCACGTGAAATGTTATATAAATTTAATGTAGATACAGTTTGTACAACTGATGACCCAGTTGATGATCTACATTGGCATAAGCAAATGAATGCTGATAAGACATTAAAGGTTAAAGTTAGACCAGCATTTAGACCAGATAAGGCTATCAACGTTGAACTAGATTGGTTCGAATCTTGGGTAAATCAATTAGCTAAGGTAGTAGGCTTCGAAATTAAAGAATTAAAGGATTTAGAAAAAGCTTTATCTTTAAGAATTGATTTCTTCCATGAGATGGGTTCTAGATTATCTGACCATGCACTTGATGTAGTACACTATGCTCCTGCAACTTATGAAGAAGCAAATAAGGTATTCCATAAGGGTATGAATCATGAAGTAGTAACTGATTTTGAACAAGACCAATATAAGGGTTATATTATGCTATTCTTAGGTAAGGAATATACAAAGCATGGCTGGACTCAACAATATCATATTGGTGCTTTAAGAAATAACTCAAAGTCAATGCTAAAGAAGATTGGACCAGATACTGGTTTTGATGCTATTGAAGACCAAGTATATATGGAAAAACTATCTGCATTATTAGGTGCTTTAGATGCTGAAGGAAATCTTCCTAAGACAATTTTATATAATTTAAATCCACGTGATAATTATGCATTAATGGTATTAGCTGGATGCTTCCAAAAGGAAGGCGTTCAAAACCGTGTTCAAGTTGGTACTGCTTGGTGGTTCTTAGATCAACAAGATGGTATGAGACAAAACCTAGAAACTGCAATGCAAGTTACAGTTATGTCACAAGCAGTAGGTATGTTAACTGACTCACGTTCATTCTTAGCATATCCACGTCATGAATATTATAGAAGATTATTATGTCAAATGTTTGGTAATCTAGTTGAATCTGGTCAATATCCAGCAGAAGAATTAGATACATTAGGCAAGATTGTAGAAGATATCTGCTATAATAACGCAAAAGAATTTTTTGGATTTTAATAATTAATTTAAGCCTACATTATGTAGGCTTTTGACGTATTTATGAAAAAGAAAATTTTAGTAATTAATGTAATAAATTTAATAGTTGATATTATCGCAATTATCGTTATGTTTACGATTGGTGCGTGTAATAATTATAACAAAATATTATATGAATCTTTCGTGCTTGGACTAGCTGTAATAGCGATAATAAATGTAATTTTTATGATAGTTAAGGAAGCAAAATTTTTAACATATGATGGAAAAAGATTCCTTCCAGTTTTATATGTTTCTTGGGCAATTTTAGGTATCTTTTTACATTATTTAATGACTTTTGTTGATTATTATAATTACATAGTGATGTATTGGATTTTATTTGCTGCTAGTGTTATTTTTCCTTTGGTAATTTATCTTATTTTACAGTTAAAAATAGGTAATAAAAAACAAAATGGACCTAGAGTAATGGTAAATCCAAACAAAAAATAATATTTTTTAAATATTAATTTAAAGATTGCACTTTTTATGATATAATTTTATAAGTGCAATTTTTGTAATTTTGGGAGGTTGACTAAATGAGTGAATATAATCATAAATTAGTAGAAGAAAAGTGGCAAAAATATTGGGAGGAGCATCAAACATTTAAAACTGATGTTTGGGATTTTTCAAAGCCAAAATTTTATGCCTTAGATATGTTTCCATATCCATCTGGTGTAGGTCTACATGCTGGACATCCAGAAGGCTATACCGCAACAGATATAGTTTCAAGAATGAAAAGAATGCAGGGCTATAATGTATTACACCCTATGGGATATGATTCATTTGGTTTACCTGCTGAACAATATGCGATAACTACTGGTAACCATCCAGAAGGTTTCACACAAAAAAACATTGCGACATTTACAAAGCAATTAAAGGAATTAGGTTTTGATTATGATTGGACTAAATGTATAGCTACATCAGATCCTAAATTCTATAAATGGACTCAATGGATTTTCAAAAACCTTTATAAAGATGGTTATGCAAAGTATATAGATATGCCAGTTAACTGGTGTGAGGAATTAGGTACTGTTTTATCAAACGATGAGGTTATCGATGGTAAATCAGAGCGTGGAGGATATCCTGTTGTAAGAAAGAATATGAAGCAATGGGTTATCGATCAACCAGCCTTTGCTGAAAAGCTATTAGAGGGTCTTGATGAAATTGATTGGCCTGAATCAACAAAGGAAATGCAAAGAAACTGGATTGGTAAATCTACAGGTGTTGAGGTTGATTTCAAGATTGTTGGTGGAGGAAGCTTCTCAATTTATACAACATGTATTGAAACAATTTATGGTATTACATTTATGGTTGTCGCACCAGAAGGTGATATCGTTAAATCACTTTTAGATAGAGTTGAAAATAAAGAAGAAGTTTTAAAATACATTGAAGAAACTTCTAAATTGAGTGAATTAGATAGAACTGAATTAAATAAGGGTAAGACAGGCTGTATCCTAAAGGGTATTAAGGCAATTAACCCAGTAAATGGAAAAGAAGTTCCAATCTTTATGGGTGATTTCGTTTTAGCATCTTATGGTACAGGTGCTGTTATGGCTGTTCCATCTCACGACCAAAGAGACTTCGAATACGCAACAGTTCACAACATTCCAATGATTCAAGTAATCGATGGTGCTGATGTAAGCGAGCACGCATTTGAAAAACAAGATTATTTAGGTAAAGGCTGTAAGCTTTTAAATTCAGAAGAATTCACAGGTCTTACAGTTGAAGAAGCTAAGGAAGCAATTACTCAAAAGCTTGAAAAGATGGGTGTTGCAAGAAGAACAGTTAATTATCGTTTTAGAGAGTGGATATTTGCTCGTCAAAGATATTGGGGTGAGCCAGTTCCTGTTGTTCATACAAAAGATGGTGTTTACTGCTTACCTGATGAAGAGCTTCCATTAGTATTACCTGAGCTTGATGATTATAAGGGTAAGAATGGTAAGGCTCCACTTGAAAACGCAACTGAATGGAAAAAATATAATAAGAATGGTGTTGAAGGCGTAAGAGAAACCTCAACAATGCCAGGCTCAGCTGGTTCAAGCTGGTATTTCTTAAGATATATTGATCCAACAAATGATAATGAATTAGCTAATAAGGAATTATTAAAGTATTGGATGCCAGTTGATTTATATATTGGTGGACCAGAACACGCTGTTGGCCACTTAATTTATTCTAGAATTTGGAATAGATATCTTTATGATAAGGGTATTTCACCTGTAAAAGAACCATTTAAGAAGCTTGTTCACCAAGGTATGATTTTGGGTTCAAATGGTATTAAGATGGGTAAGAGATTCCCTGAATATGTAGTTAACCCATCAGATATCGTAAGAGAATATGGTGCTGATACACTTAGACTTTATGAAATGTTTATGGGACCACTTGAGGCATCTAAGCCATGGAGTGATCAAGGTGTTGAGGGTGCAAGACGTTTCATAGATAGAGTATTTAGACTTGTAGGTGATGAAACTTATACAGCTAAATTCACTAAGGAATATGATAAAACTTTAGAAAAGGTATATCATCAAACAGTTAAGAAGGTTACTGAAGACTTTGAAGCATTATCATTTAATACAGCAATTTCTCAAATGATGGTATTTGTAAATGAGGCTTATAAGGCTGAGCATATTTATGTTGGCTTTATTGAAGGCTTAGTTCAATTATTATCACCTATTTGTCCACATATCTGTGAAGAAATGTGGCAGATGCTTGGTCATAATGAAACTATCGCATATTCAAAGTGGCCTACATATGATGCTTCTAAGCTAGTTGATAACGAGGTTACATATGCAGTATCTGTAAATGGTAAGCTTCGTGATAAGATTTTGGTAGATGCTAACCTAGATACTAAGGAAGTTGAAAAGGTAGCACTTGCTAGTGAAAAGATTAAAAATTATACAGATGGACATGAAATCGTAAAGATTATTGTTGTTCCTAAGAAGATTGTTAATATCGTTGTAAAATAATAAAACGAAACGGGAGAAGTATTATGGATAGCTTAAAAATTTCAAATTTATATGCAAGAGTTCCAGAAAAAGAAATATTAAAGGGTGTTAACCTTGAAATTAAAACTGGTGAAATTCACGCAATAATGGGTCCTAATGGTACTGGTAAATCTACTTTATCATCAATCATTATGGGTCAACCTAGATATGAAGTAACATCTGGTGAAATCACATTAAATGGTGAATCACTATTAGATAAGGCTGTTGATGAAAGAGCTAGAAAGGGAATTTTTTTAGCTTATCAAATGCCAGCTGAGGTACCAGGGGTTACAAATAGTGATTTCGTTAGAGCTGCGATGAAAGCTACTAGTGGTAAGGATGTTTCACTTTTTAAATTCATTTCTGAATATGATAAGGCATGTAAGGATTTAAAGATGAGCGATGATTTAGCTCATAGATATTTAAATGAAGGCTTTTCAGGTGGAGAAAAGAAGAGAAATGAAATTCTTCAAATGAAAATGTTAAAGCCTAAGTTTGCAATTCTTGATGAAATTGATTCAGGACTTGATGTTGATGCGCTACGTATCGTTGGTGAAAATGTTTATAATATGGTAAATGAAAATTTAGGTGTTTTATTAATCACTCACTACCAAAGATTACTAGATTATATTAAGCCTGATTTCGTTCATATTATGATAAATGGTAAGATTGTTTTAACTGGTGGTAAGGAATTGATTGAAAAGATTGATCAAAATGGTTACGACTGGGTAAAAGAGGAGCTTGGTATTGACGTTGACCCAGAAGAAGATAAGCAGGCTCATATCGTTTTAGGTGCATGTGCTCATGCAACTAAAAAATAATTTAGATAAATTTAAAAAAATATCATCCTTGGGTCAGGATGAATTAGGCTTTTATCTAATTAAAGAAGATGGCAAATATTTAATTGAAGATGGTATTAAAGCTAAGGTAGAAGAAAATACTAACGTAACTATCTTAGATTTAAATGCAAATTCAAATATTTATATTAAATCTGATGTAAATTCAAATATTTTATATCTAGCTATTAATAATGAAAAGTCAAATAAGACATTTGATGTTTCAGGTAATATTAATTATCACTTAATTAGCTTAAATAAAACAGAAGAGAATTTTAGAATTAATTTAAAGAAGGAAGAAGCAAATGCTGATGTTAAGGTATTATGCCTTGGTAAAGCATTTGAATCTAAATTCGTTCAATATATTTCTCATGATGCTAAGTCTACTTTATCAAATATTTATAATGTAGGTATCGCACTTGATAGTGCTAATGTTTCATTTGATACTACAGGTAAGATTGAAAAGGGCATGGCTAAGTCTAATTGTAGACAATTATCAAGAGGAATTATTATAGATGATAATTCTAAGGTTACATCAAAGCCTATTTTACTAATAGATGAATATGATTGCTTCGCTAATCATGGTGCAGCTATCGGTAAGATTTCGGATGAGGATCTATTCTATTTAATGAGTAGAGGCTTAACTAAAAATGATGCTTTCTTCCTTATTTTAAAGGGTATTGTTGCCCCATTCTTAGATAAGGTTAATGAAGTATTTGAGAGTGAAGAAATAAAAGAAGAAATTAATAGTGATATTTCTAAATTGATTGAGAGTGATTAGTTTGAATTATAGAAAAGATTTTAATGTCTTTAGAAATAACAACAACCTAGCTTATTTAGATAATGCCGCAATGGCATTAAAGCCAGATTGTGTAGTTAATGCTATAGACAACTATTATAAGAATTATGGTGTAAATGTTCATAGAGGAGTATATCAGCTATCTTATGAAGCAACTGATTTATATGAGGGAGCAAGAACAACAATTGCTAAATTTATAAATGCTTCATTTGAGGAGGTTGTATTTACAAGAGGAGCTTCTCAATCCCTTAATTTAGTAGCTCAAAGCTATGGTATGAGCTTTATTAATGAAGGTGATGAGGTAATTACAACTGAGCTTGAGCATCATTCATCACATATGCCATGGATTAATGTATGCAAGGCTAAAAAGGCTGTTATTAAATATGTTCCACTTGATAGTGAAGGTAGAATTACTGTTGAAAACTTCAAGAAGGTTTTAACAAATAAAACTAAGCTTGTCGCTATGACATATGTGTCAAATGTTATGGGATATATAACACCAATTAAAGAAATTATTAAACTAGCTCATGAGGCTGGTGCGGTTGTTTCAGTTGATGGTGCCCAAGCAGTTCCACATATGAAGGTTGATGTTAAGGATTTAGATTGTGATTTCTTATCATTTTCCGGTCATAAGCTATGCGGACCTACAGGTATAGGTGTTTTATATGGTAAGAAGGAATTATTAGATAAAATGCCTCCTATTGAATTTGGTGGAGATATGGCTGATGATGTCAATAAATTTGATATGACATTTAAGGCAGTTCCATATAAATTTGAAACTGGTACACCAATTATAGCTGGAGCTATTGGTCTTGCTGAAGCATGTAAATATTTAGATAGTATCGGTTTAGATAATATTGCTAAATATGAATATGAGCTAAAGTCTTTAGCTGTAGCTGAATTACAAAAAATTGAAGGTGTAAAAATATATAACCCAACTGCTGAAACAGGTATTATTTCATTAAATATTGGTGAGGTTCATCCTCATGATGCAGCATCAGTATTTGATGAATTAGGTGTATGTATTAGAGCTGGTCACCACTGTGCACAGTTAATCACAAAATGGTTAGGTACAATTGGTACTGTTAGAGCCTCATTCTATTTTTATAATACAAAAGAAGATGTTTATAAATTAGTTGAGGGTGTTAAGAGAGCTAAAGAATTCTTTGATTCTTTTTAAGGAGGGATTTTATGGATTTAAGATCATTATATAGAGCCGTTATGATGGATAATTATAAGAATCCTAAAAATAAGGGCTTAACTAAAGATAAAGATTATAAATTTGTTCATTTAAATAATCCTTCATGTGGAGATGACATGAATGTTGAAATAAAGGTAGTTGATGGAAAAATTGAGGCTATTCATCATGATGGCCATGGTTGTTCAATTTGCTGCTCATCAGCATCAGTTATGAGTGAAACATTAAAGGGTAAAACATTAGAAGAAGCAAAAAATATAATTATTGATTTTTACGAGCTTGTTTTGGGTAATGATGTAAAGGATGAGGAAGCCTTAGGTGAAGCTATAGCTTATGGTGGAGTTAAGGATTTCCCTGCAAGAATTAAATGTGCTACATTAGCCTGGAAGGCTTGTGAACAATTGATTTCGGAGGAAGAAAATGAAACAAGATAGAGAAAATGTTGCCGAAATCGTTGGCGATTATAAGTATGGCTTTACTACTGATGCGAAAGTTGTTTTATCATCAGGTAAAGGCTTAAATGAAGATGTAATAAGATTTATTTCAAAGGCTAAGAATGAGCCTGATTGGATGCTAGAATATAGATTAAAATCATATAAGGCATTCTTAGAATTAAAGAATCCTAGCTGGGGTCCAGATTTATCTGGTATCAATTTCGATGATTATACATACTATATTAAGTCATCAGAAAAAACAGAAAATACTTGGGATAATGTTCCACAAGAAATAAAAGAAACATTTGATAAGCTAGGTATACCTGAGGCTGAAAGAAAGTATTTAGCTGGTACATCTACTCAATTTGAATCTGAGGTAGTTTATCATAAAAATATTAAGGAATTAGAAGATAAGGGTGTAATTTTTACAGATACTGACTCTGCTTTAAAATTATATCCAGACTTATTTAAGGAATATTTTGGTAAGATTGTTTCATATAATGATAATAAATATGCAGCGCTAAATTCAGCTGTATGGAGTGGTGGATCATTTATTTATGTTCCAAAGGGTGTAAAGCTTGATAAGCCAGTTCAATCATATTTTAGAATCAATTCTGAAAGAATGGGACAATTTGAAAGAACCTTAATTATCGTAGAGGATGATGCTGATATCCATTATGTAGAAGGCTGTACAGCACCACTATATTCTAAGGATTCTTTACACGCAGCCGTTGTTGAAATATATGTTAAGAAAAGAGCACATTGCCGTTATTCAACAATTCAAAACTGGTCAAATAATATCGTTAACCTTGTAACAAAAAGAACATTGGTTGATGATGAAGGTCATATGGAATGGATTGATGGTAACGTTGGTTCTGGTTTAAATATGAAATACCCTGCTTGTATTTTAAAGGGTAGAAAATCAAAAGGTACTACAATTTCAATTGCCTTCGCATCTGAAGGACAACTTCAAGATGCAGGCGCTAAGATGATTCATATTGGAGAAGGCTCAACATCAAGAATCATTTCAAAGTCTATTAGTAGAAATGGTGGTAAGGTTAACTATAGAGGTATAGTTGATTGTAAAAAGGGCGCAGTAGGTGCTAGAGCGCATGTTGAATGTGATACATTAATACTAGACGATAAGTCAACATCAGATACTATTCCAACAAATGTTGGTCAAACATCTGATATGTATATTGAACATGAGGCAACAGTTTCTAAGGTTAATGAAGAACAATTATTCTATTTAATGAGTAGAGGCTTAACTGAAGCTGAAGCTACAGAGATGATTGTTATGGGCTTTATTGAACCATTCTCTAAAGAATTACCAATGGAATATGCAGTAGAATTAAATAGATTGATTAAGCTTGAAATGGTTGATTCAATCGGATAGGAGCTATTATGAAATATGTTTGTGCTACTAAATCTCAAAGATTTATAATCTATTTGATTGATTTTCTTTTGATTTCTGTTGCCGGTCATTTCATTGCCTATGGTGTTGAATTATTATTTGGCTTTGATAGAAATATGATGGATACATATTCAAGAAGTATATTAGTTGAATTTGTTGGTATTTCATCAGGTAAAAATCCATCAACAGATATGCTTAATATGTATTTATCTAAATATATGCAATATTTCATGGTAGATTTAGCATTTAAGCTAATAATTGATTTAATACTTGTAGTAGGTCTTTTAATAATATTACCAAAATTCTGGGGTGGAAAGACTTTAGGTAGAAGATTTACTAATTGTAAGCTTATCGATAAAACAGGTCATGATGCCTCTTTAAAGCAATTAATATTAAGAGAAATCCTAGGTACATTTATCGGTTATTGTGTATTAGGTAACTTACTTGGTATAGTAGGAATAATATCTTTAATATTAGTTTTAGCAACATCAAGATCTCTACCTGATTTACTTTCTGGTACATATATGGTTATGGACACACCTTTAAAGGATGGAGAGCCAAAGGAAATGAAGGAAAATGAGGTCGAACCAAATTATACTGAAATAAATAATGAAGAAGTAAAAGATGATAGCCAAGATAAATATTCTATAGATAATGATGATTATAAGATAGAATAGGTATAATTATGGATAGATTTATAATAATTAAGGCTAAGAATGATTCATATAAACAGATAACTGATTTATTTAAGCAATTCTTAGGTAATTATATAGATGTAGAAGAAAATGAATATCTAATTATTAATCATAATTATGAAAATAATATAGATATTGAAAATATGCTAAATTCAATCACTTTAGAGCTTATGATAAATATGAAGGCATATTTATCTACAACTAATAAGATTGATTTAGAAAAGAAATTGGCTATTAATATCATAGATAATTTAAGCTTTGGAGTATATGATTTAAAGAAAGCTTTACTTGAAATTAAGGTATTTAATTATAAAGAAGAAGCACTAGATTTAATACTAAAATCAACTGGCGTTTCAGTAGAATTCATATTGGAATTTTTGAAGTATGATTTAAATGTTTCAAAGGCTTCTAAGAATATGAATTACCATAGAAATACCGTAATTTATAAATTAGATAAGCTAAAAGCTGAATCTGGCTTTGATTTAAGAAGCTTTCAGGATGCGTATATTTTATTTAGCTTAATAAATAAGTAGTTTTATGCATATTGCACATAGTATTAAAAATTATTTTTTGTATAATAGAATTATAAAATAGGAGGAATTATTAAATGCCAACATTAGATTTAAAGAACGTCAATAAGATTTATCCAAATGGCGTTCAAGCTGTTTTCGATTTTAACTTACATATCGATGATAAGGAATTTATCATTTTCGTAGGTCCATCAGGATGCGGAAAATCAACTACATTACGTATGATCGCTGGTCTTGAAGAAATTTCATCTGGTGAATTATATATTGATGATGAGTTAATGAATAATGTTAACCCTAAGGACCGTGGTATTGCGATGGTTTTCCAATCATACGCTTTATACCCACATATGACTGTATATGAGAACATGGCTTTCTCATTACAATTAAGAAGATTCTCAAGAGAAGAAATTGCAGAGCGTGTTGCTGAAGCTGCAAAGATTTTAGGTCTAGAAGCATTCTTATCTAGATATCCACGTCAATTATCAGGTGGTCAATGTCAAAGAGTTGCTTTAGGTAGAGCTATCGTACAACATGCTGGTGTATTCTTACTAGACGAACCTCTATCTAACCTAGATGCTAAGCTACGTGTTACAATGCGTGGTGAGTTAACTAAGCTTCATAGAAGATTAGGTTGTACTTCAATTTACGTTACACATGACCAAATTGAGGCTATGACAATGGCATCAAGAATTGTAGTTATGAAGGATGGTCGTATCCAACAAGTTGGTACACCAAAGGATGTTTATAATACACCTGCTAACGTATTCGTTGGTGGATTCATTGGTACACCTCCAATGAACTTCATCCATGGTAGATTAACAGATAAGGGTGATTTCATTTCATCTAAGGGTAATTATACAATTCATATTCCTGAAGAAAAGCTTGCTGAAGCTAGAGAAAAGGGTTATGAAAATACTGATATTATCTTCGGTATTAGACCAGAAGATATCACTGATAAGAAGGCTGTTATCGACGCTTATCCAACATCAGTTGTTGATATTACAGTTGAAATGTCAGAATTATTAGGTGCTGAAACTAATATCTACTCTTCAATTGATGGTGATCCTATTATCGCATCAGTTAATGCAAGAGACGATTTAGCTCCAGGTCAACCATTAAAGCTTGCTTTCAATATGCATCATTGTCACTTATTTGATGCTGAAACAGAAGAAATCATTAAATAAGATAAAAATAAAAGGATACTTCAAAAGTATCCTTTTTTCTATTATAATAATGATTCTTTTTCTAACTTTTCAATATCTATAATACTATATGTTTTATTATTGTTTGAAATAATTCCTTCCTTACATAACTTAGATATTTCAGTTGATAAAGAAGGTCTTTCAGTATTTAGATAAGAAGCAAGTTCAGTCTTTGTAAATCTAATTTCAAATGTTTTTGTTCTACGCTTTTTATATTCATAGAATAGATATGTACAAATCTTTGTTCTAATAAATTTACAAGATAAAATTGTTAAATGATATGCTTGCTTTAAAGAATAATCAGATATGTATTTTACAATTCTTTCTGATACAGCAGGGCATTCATACATTAATTTTCTTAATTCTTCCTTGCTGATGAATTGAATTTTACAAGTGTTAGATTCAACTATAAAATCAGCTCTATATATAGGTGCTTGAGTAAATATTAATGATAAGCCAATTACATCATTTCTTTTTAGCGTTCTAAGTGTTTTAAAATTAGATATTGCTTCAATTTCACCCTTTAAAACTATTGCGATACCTTCGCAAACATCTCCTTTAGAAAAGATAATTTCTTTTTTCTTATATCTTTTTGTAAAAGGAGTTATTTTTTTAAGGTTTTCTTCTTCGATAAAAAATTCCATTATAAAATAACCTCATCCTCATCTTTAATTTGTTCTCTTGCGATAGCAAGCATCAATTTAATTCTATTTTCTTGATTTACCTTAGTAGCAGAAGGATCGTAGTCGATCGCTACGATATTTGCGTTTGGATATAATGATTTAATCTTTTTCATAACACCCTTACCACAAATATGGTTTGGTAAGCATCCAAATGGCTGTGCACAAACTATATTTGAATAGCCAATTTTAACTAGTTCAACCATCTCGGCTGTAAGTAACCAGCCTTCACCCATCTTTGTACCATGGTCTAATACACCTTCTGATAAATCCTTTGTATGCTCAAAGTATTGCATAGGTGTAAATTTAGTCTTTTTAATAGCATTAATCATCAATGTTTCACGTCTTCTTAAATATTTAATAAGAAGCTTATTAATTAATGCTGATTTAAAAGAAGTTCTATATAATTGCCTATCATAAAGACCATTATATAATGTATATAATATGAAACCACTTAGGCCAGGAACCATTACCTCAGCATGTTCAGATACTAAGAAATCCTCTAGATGGTTATTACCAAGGGCTGCATATTTAATATAAATTTCACCAACGATACCAACTTTTGGTGCTCTATGTGATAAATCAAGCTTTAGTTCATCAAATTTTTTAGCCATCATATTTAGGTTTTTCTTAATATGCTTATAAGAAATACCTTTTTTATTTCTAAATTGTTCAGATATATTTTTAATTATATCTAGTGCTAATTGATGAGAAGAACCCTTATTAACCTCATATGTTCTAGTCTTATTATAAAGATACATTAGCTCATCGCCATATACCATGGCGGCAGCAACCTTTCTAATTAAAGGTAGGGTAAGCTTTAAGCCTGAATCCTTCTCTAAGTTAGAAGCATTTAATGATACAACAGGAATATATCCATAACCTGCCTTCTTTAAAGCTTTTCTTAAAAGGTGGATATAGTTAGAAGCTCTACAGCCTCCACCTGTTTGAGTAATAAGAAGAACTACTCTATCTAGGTCATTTCTATGATTTAGATTATCGATAAATTGTCCAATAACTAAAAGAGCTGGATAGCAAGTATCATTATGAACATATTTTAATCCCTCAGCTACAACATCAGGGCCTTCATTATGCATTATTTCAACCTTATATTCAGATTGTTTTAAAACCTCTTCAAATAATGTCATATGAAATTCAAGCATAGAAGGAATTAATATTGTATGAGTTTTACGCATTGCTGCTGTAAACTTAGGATATTCTATTTTATCTAGATCTTCCATTTTCTTCCTCCTGCTTTAAGGCAGCAAATAAGCTTCTAAGTCTAATTTTAACTGCACCTAAATTTGTAATTTCATCAATTTTAATTTGAGTATATATCTTGTTATGTCTTTCAAGTATTTCCTTACATTCGTCTGTTGTAACAGCATCAAGGCCACAACCGAATGATACTAATTGAACTAAATTCATATCCTTTTGAGTAGTACAGTATTTAGCTGCTGCATATAATCTTGAATGGTAGGTCCATTGATTTAAAACACCAGTAGGGAATTTCTCAACTAATTGAGAGATTGAATCCTCAGATATAACTGTAGCACCAAAGCCTGCAATAAGCTTATCAATTCCATGGTTAACCTGTGGGTCTACATGGTAAGGTCTACCAGCTAAGACGATAATTTCTTCATTATTTTTTCTAGCTTCTTCAATATATTTTTTACCTGTAAGTCTAATATCTGTTAGGTAATTATCATATTCATTATAGGCCATAACAGTAGCTTCAACTATTTCCTTTTTAGGAATATTGTTGAAGTATTTCTTTAATATCTTAGTTATCTTTTCTTCAAATACTTTTCTGTTATGAATAGAGATGAAATCACTTATAAATTTAACTGATTCAATTTGACCAACGTTATTTAAAATCTGTTGTGGATAATAAGCAACAATTGGACAGTTGAAGTGGTTATCTCCTAAATGTTCATCGATATTATATGTCATACAAGGATAGAAGATAGTAGAATAGCCTTCTCTAATTAATTTATCAATATGGCCATGAACAAGCTTTGCTGGGAAGCAAACTGTATCAGATGGAATAGTATTTTGACCATATGAATAAGTTCTTTCATCTGAAAAGCCACTTGATACAACATTAAATCTTAGTGTTGTAAAGAACTTATACCAGAAAGGGAATGTTTCATACATATTTAAAATTAGAGGAATAGCGATGGTACCACGTCTATTCTCTAGCTTTTTAGCTGGAACATATCTAGATAGCTTTTCTCTAATAAATTCATAAATGTTATTGCCCTTTTTAACATTTGTTTTTCCTAAAGGCTTTTCACATTTATTACCTGAAATAAATCTATTTGGATTAGAACCAAAGGTATTAATTGAAAGTAGGCAGTGGTTATTACAGCCGTTACAATTAACATTTTTAACCTCATGCTTGAAGTTCTTTAATTCTTCCTTAGTGATTGTAGAAGATTTAGTAACATTTAATGATTTAGCATATAAGGCTGCACCATAAGCTCCCATAAGTCCTGCGATATTTGGACAAACCACCTCTAAATTTAATTCTCTTTCAAAAGCTCTTAAAACAGCTTTATTTAAGAATGTACCACCTTGAACAACTATATGCTCACCAAGTGATTTTTTATTAGTTGTTCTTATAACCT
This sequence comes from uncultured Caryophanales bacterium, assembly GCA_946626535.1. Next base: position 12,330 of record CAMOUK010000017.1, on the reverse strand, counting down.
TATATAAAGCATTTTTAACAACTGAAATTGATAAGCCAGCTGAAATATTATCGATGGTAGCACCATCCTTTTGAGCCTGCTTAACAGAAGAATTCATAAATACTGTACATCTAGAGCCTAAGTCTACAGGCTTTTTTGCCATTAAGCCTAATTTAGCAAATTCAGCAATGTCATAGCCTAAAGCATTCGCAAATGTTTGTAGGAATGAACCACAGCCAGAAGAACAAGCCTCATTTAAGAAAATGTTAGAAATTACATTATTTTCAATTTTGAAGCATTTAATATCTTGTCCACCAATATCGATAATAAAATCAACATTTGGCATAAACTTTTTAGCTGCAGTATAGTGAGCCATAGTTTCTACTAAGCCACCATCAAGATTAAATGCATTTTTAGCTAATTCCTCACCGTAGCCAGTAGAAGCAGAAGCTGCAATATTTATATTTGGATATTTTTTATATAATTCATCAAATATAGCTTTTATAACTGATACTGGATTACCCTTATTTTGTTGGTATTTTTCAAATCTAATATTACCGTCTTCATCTACTAAGACAAATTTTAAGGTGGTAGATCCTGAATCGATACCTAAATAAAGCTTTCCATTATAGTCATCAAGTGAATATGTTTCAACTTTTGCCTTTTCATGACGAGCAATAAATTTATTATATTCCTCTTCATTTTCAAAAAGAGGGTTATTATATTGATATGTAGAATGATTTGAGAAATTGATTAAATTATTAATCATATCATCAATTACTACAGTTTGTTTAGCGCATAAAGCCGCACCAATAGCTACATAATAAAGTGAATTTTTTGGACAAATACCATTTGTATGTAAAACCTTATCGAAGCTATTTTTTAATTCTGATAGGAATGTTAAAGGTCCACCTAAATAAGCAATTTTACCTTTAATCTCTCTTCCTTGAGCAAGACCACCAATTGTTTGGTTAACTACTGCATAGAAGATAGAAGCAGCAATATCAGACTTTGATGCACCTTGGTTTAATAGCGGTTGAATATCTGATTTAGCAAATACACCACATCTAGAAGCTATTGAATATAGCTTTTCATGAGCTGATGCTAAATTGTTGATTTCGGTGATATCAACATTCAATAATGTTGCCATCTGGTCGATAAAAGCACCTGTACCACCAGCACAAGAGCCATTCATTCTAACCTCCATACCATCAGTTAAGAATAGTATTTTAGCATCCTCTCCACCAAGCTCGATGATACAGTCAGTACCAGGAATTAGCTTATTTGCTGCAACACGTGTACCATAAACCTCTTGAACAAAAGGAATATTACATCCTTCAGCAATACCCATACCTGCAGAACCAGAAATGGCAAGGCAAACTTCCTTGTCGATTATCTTTTTTTCTCTTAATTCATTGATCTTTTCAATGATATTATCTTTTATATGTGAATAGTGACGTTTATAGTCACTATATATGATATTTTCATTATCATCAAGTACAATACATTTAATTGTGGTTGAACCAACATCAAGGCCCACTTTAAGCATAATATCCCCACCTTCGTAAACAGTGATTATTATATTATTTAGGGTGTCAAAAGTCAATTTAAAAATGAGAGTTTTTTGTAATAATTTTAACATTTTCATTTTTAAAATTTAATTCTTTTTTTTGTCCTTAACTTATAGTTAAAATTTTTAATAATTCTTGTATAACGCAGATATTTAAGGTATAATTAGAAATGATATATATTTTTTATTATGAGGTAGTGTAGTATGAAAAAAATTACAAAATTTATTGGAGCTTTTTTAGCTTTAATATTATTAGTCGTATTAGCTTCATGTGGTGAAGTTAGTTTTAAGGGAAGCTTAGAGCTTACAGCGACAACTAATAAAATTACAGCAAAGGCAACTTTTGATAAAAATGCTCAACTAGAAGAAAGCAAGACAGTTGTTACAGTTAAGCTTTATAACGAAGATGTTTCAAGCCAATTAAATAAGCAAACAGTTGACCTTGGAACTGAAAAGGTAGAAGGAACTGTAGAATTTGAAAGCTTAACAATGGATACTAAATATGTTTTAAAGCTATATGTTTCTTATAATGGTAATGAATATTTAGTAGATACAAAAGATATTACAACAACATCTAAGGGTTCAAGCATCGATAACCCAATTAGCATCAAGACAGTAGAAGATTTCTTAAATATGGAAAATGAAAGAGATGCTTACTATAGATTAGATGAAGACCTAGATTTTTCAAATAAGTCAAGCGTTAGCTTATTTACAGCATCTGAACCATTTGCTGGAAATCTAGATGGTAATAATAAAACAATTAAAAATTATTCAATTGCAACTGGTGAATATTCTGGTTTATTCGAATATTTAAAGGATGCAACTATTAAGAACCTAATATTAGAAAATGCAGAGCTTGATATGACATCAGCTTGTAAGTATGTTGGTGCATTAGCTGGATATGCAGTAAACTCTGATATTGAAAATGTAACAGTTAATAGCTTTAAGCTAACTGAATCATCAGGAACTACAACAGCAGCTCAAATCGGTGGCTTAATCGGTTATGCTACAAGTCAACCTGATGCTAAGGATGAATTAAGTGATACAAAGGTTTTAAATTGTAAGGTAAATGATCTAAATATGAATTTAGAACAAGTTAGACCATCTTCAAACTATGTTTATTATATCGGTGGCTTCTTAGGTAGAGCAACTGGTCAAACAACAATTACTAATTGCTATACTCAAGGTGTTATGGAATTATCATTTAAGAGTACTGGTATAGTATATGCTGGTGGATTTATTGGTGGTGCTGAATCTGAAAAATTTATTTCTGATTCATATGCAACAGTTTCAATGCTTATAGCTAGAGAATCAAGCACATTAGGCTATTTAGCAGTTGGTGGATTTGCTGGAGCTTCAGCTCAAGGTCAAGCTAACCTAAATAATTGCTTAGCAGTTGCTGATATCATTTGTTTAAGTGAATCTAAATATAAAGAAACAACAACATATAGCGTAGCTTCAAAGGCATATATTGGTGGTGTAATTGGTAAGGTTTCTTATTCAAGTGAAGGTGTAAAGAATTGCTACTACGCAAAGCTTAATTATGGTATTCAAGCATTCCAAGCTGATACTAATAAGGAAAATTGCTATGTTTCAAATACAATTGCATATGTAGATCAACAAACAAAGAATAAGATTACAAATGTTTATACATACGATAATGCAGTATCTGCAAAGGGTATGCAGGCTTCATCTGATGAGGCTACATATATGGCATCAACAGCTGATACAGCAAATGTATCAGTATTAGGTGATACAAATAAAGAAGTTTTAACAAATGCTGTTGCTTTAAGAGCTAATATTGAAGCAGCTAATGCTAAATTTAATTTTAACGATTATATCTTTACAGATCTTTATACAGAAGAAACTACAATTGATTTAACAACTGAAAACCTAGCAGCAGTTGAGCTTGGTAAATCAGTTTCTACATTAACTCTTGAAAATAATAAATTAACTGTAACTCCAAAAACTTCAACAGAAGTATTTGATACAGTTTATATGGCATTTGCAAATGCTAAGGTAACATTAATTACATTAGTTAAGGTTGGTTCAAAGACTGTTACAGCCTAACTAGTATTTTAGGAGAGATTTATGGGATTAGTTATTTATAATTCATTAACTAACAAAATGGAAGAATTCGTTCCAAATAAGGAAGGAAAGGTAAACATGTATGTCTGTGGACCTACAGTTTACAATTTCATCCATATTGGAAATGCAAGACCTGTAATTTTTTATGATATGATGCGTAGATATTTAACTTTCTTAGGCTACGATGTTACATATGCATCAAATATTACAGATGTAGATGATAAGATTATTAATAAGGCTTTAGAGAATAATAAGACTGAAAAGGAAATAGCTACATTCTTCGAAAATGCATACTTTGATGCAGTTAAGAAGGTTGGCTCTAACAAGCCTGATTTAATTCCTCACGCAACAGATTACATCAATGAAATGATTTCATTCATCGATGAATTAATTAAGCAAGGCTATGCTTATAATGTTGATGGTGATGTATTCTTTAGAGTAAATAAAATTAAAGACTATGGTATCTTATCAAACCAAGTTTCAGAGGATCTAGAAAGTGGTGCTAGAATATCAGTAAATGATAAGAAGGAAAACCCACTAGATTTCGCATTATGGAAAAACACAAATGAAGGTATTAAATGGGATTCTCCATTTGGTACAGGTAGACCTGGATGGCACACAGAATGTGTTGTTATGAACCATAAGCTATTTGGTACAGGCTTAGATATTCATGGTGGAGGAATGGATTTAAAGTTCCCACATCATGAAAATGAAATTGCTCAATTTGAAGCATTATATAAAACTCATCTAGCAAAATATTGGATTCATGTTGGAAGACTTGATTTTGCTGGTGAGAAGATGTCTAAATCTTTAGGAAATGTTATCTATGTAAAGGATTTAAATACTACTAAGGATGCTATGATATTAAGATGCTTAATATTATTTAGCCCATATAGAAGTATCATTAACTATACTGAAGATTTAGTTAATCAATATGCTAAAGAATATGAAAAGTGGCAAAGAGCCTATAAGCAAGCTTTATATGAATTACAATATAGAGGAATCGAAAATAATAATTTAGATGAAGCAAAGCTTGAAGCATTTAAGGAATATATGAATCAAGACTTCAATGTTCAAAATGTTTTAACATTAATTAATGATATTATTAAGGAAATGAATGTATCATTAAGAAATAAGGATTTTGATACTTTAGCAGTTAAGCTAAATACATTATCTAAGATATTAGATGTTTTAGGCATTAATCTATTTGTTGAAAAGATGAATGCTGAAGCATTAGAGGTTTATAAAAATTGGAATGATGCTAGATTAGCAAAGGATTTTGCTAAGGCAGATATTTATAGAAATAAATTAATCGAGTTGAATATATTATAATGGAATCAAATTTACTAAATGGATTATCGCTAGCCTATATAGGTGATGCAGTATATGAATTAATTATTAGAAAATATGTAATTAATTTAGGTACAACAAATGTTAATAACTTGCATAAAAAAGTAACAAGCTATACTAGCGGTATATCTCAAAGTAAAGCGATGCATTACTTTTTAAATAATAATTTACTTTCAGAAGAAGAAATTAATGTGTTCAAGAGAGGAAGAAATTCTCATGTTCACACTAAAAGAAAAAATATGGAATTAAAGGATTATTTAGATGCTACTGGATTTGAGGCTTTAATTGGTTATTTATATTTAAGTAATCAAAATGATAGAATCAATGAATTAGTCGATATTATTATTAAGAATAAGGAGGTTTTATAATGTCTAGAAAGAAAAAGACTGCAGCTGATGAAAATTTAGAACAAGTTGTAGAAGAAACTAAAGAAGAAGCTGTTATTGAAGAAAAAACTGACATAGAAAAACCCGAAGCTTCAGAGGAAGCTTTAGTAGAACCTGAAGTAGTCCAAGAACAAAAGGAGAATTATAAGGTTTTACAGCAAATTGAATTACAATCTGAAAAGGATAAGAAGAAGGCTGAAAAGCAAGCTATCAAGGATAAGAAGAAGGCTGAAAGAGCTCAAGCAAAGTTTGTAAAAGCTCATAGAAAAGCCATCGCTAAAAATCCTGGTACTTTAACTAGATATGACACTGATCCTGAAAGAGGTTTATCACAGGATATAGTTGATGCTAGAGTATTAGATAATTTGGTTAATGATGCTAAAAATCAAGCAACTAAATCAGTATTTAGAATCTTTTTTGATAATTTAGTTACATTCTTTAACATTTTAACATTTGTTATTGCTGGTTTCTTAATTTCAGTTCAAGCATGGACAGATTTAACCTTTCTAGCTATCGTTATCCTAAATACATCTATTGGTATTTATCAAGAGGTTAAGGCTAAAAAGATAATTGATAGATTATCATTAATGTCAGCTCCAACTGCTATTGTAATAAGAGATGGTGTTAAGCATGAAATTGCTGTAACAGATGTAGTACTTGATGATTTATTAGTACTAGAAAATGGTAAGCAAATTTGTGCTGATAGCATCGTTTTAGATGGTATAGTTGAAGTTAATGAATCACTTTTAACAGGTGAATCTGATGCGATATTAAAGAAGCCTGGAGATATTTTATATTCTGGTTCATTTATCGTATCTGGTAACTGTAGAGCTAAGGTTGATAAGATTGGTAAGGATAATTATATTGAAAGATTAGCTAATCAAGCTAAGCAATATAATAAGCCAAAGAGTGATTTGATGCTTTCATTAAAGAGAATCATTCTAATCATGGCATTTATCATTATCCCTATTGGTGGATTCTTATTCTATATAATGTATTTTTTAAATGGTCATGAATATGTATATTCAATAAGAAAAACTGCTGGTGCGATGATTGGTATGATTCCTTCGGGATTATTCTTGATGACATCTATTGCGTTATTTGTTGGTGTTATTAGGCTTGCTCAAAAGAATGTTTTAGTACAAGAGCTATATTGTATTGAAATGCTTGCTAGAGTTAACTGTATCTGTCTAGATAAAACAGGTACAATTACTGATGGTACAATGAGTGTTAAAAATGTTATTGATTACCATGCATCATATGGTCTATCAACAAATAACATCGTATCAGCTATGCTAAATGCACTACCTGATAATAACTTAACATCACAAGCCTTAAAGGATAGATTTGGTCTTGCTAAGAGATTAAAGGTTATTTCTAAAATACCTTTCTCATCTCAAAGAAAGTTCCAAGCTGTTTCATTTGATAAATTTGGAACATTCGCATTAGGTGCTCCAGAATTTGTATTTAAAGAAAAATTTAATTTAATTAAAAATGATGTTAATAAGTATGCTGCTTTAGGCTACCGTGTATTATGCTTAATTCATAGAGATGGTGATATTTCTAATAATGAATTACCTAATACAGAACCTGAAGTAGTAGCTATGATTTTAATTGAAGACAACATTAGACCTGATGCTATCAATACTATTAAGTATTTTAGAGAGTCAGGTGTACAAGTTAGAGTTATCTCAGGTGATAACCCAATTACAGTTTCTAAGATAAGTCAAAGAGCTGGTATTGAAAATGCTGAAGAATATATTTCTTTAGATGGTATGTCAGATGCGGATGTAATTAAGGCAGCTGAAAAATACACAGTATTTGGACGTGTTTCACCAGGTCAAAAGAAACTTCTTGTTAGAGCATTAAAAGATTTAGGCTTAACTGTTGCGATGACAGGTGATGGTGTTAACGATATTCTAGCTCTAAAGGAAGCTGATTGTTCAATCGCAGTTGCTTCTGGTAGTGAAGCTGCAAGAAACGTTTCACACTTAGTTTTATTAGATTCTAACTTTGACTCAATGCCTAAGGTTGTTGCAGAAGGTAGAAGAGTTATCAATAATGTAACTTCAGTTGCATCATTATTCTTAACTAAGACAATCTTCTCATTATTATTAGCATTCCAAGCATTACAAACTGGTGTATATCCAATTTCAACTAACCAATTAATATTAATTGATACGTTATCTATTGGTATTCCATCATTGTTCTTAATACTTGAGCCTAATAATAATCCTGTTCAAGGTAAGTTCTTGTATAACGTTATTAAAAAAGCCCTCCCAGGCGCTATAACGATTTTAATTATTTCAATGATTGTATTCGCATTAGCTGATACATTAAGTCTAGATGCTACATCACTTTCAACTATTATTGTTATTGCGGCTACGCATACATGCTTAATGGTATTATTTAAGGCATGTAAGCCATTCAATACATTAAGAAGATGCTTATGTGGTGGATGTTATGCAATATTCATATTCTGTATATTTGTATTACCACAATTCCTAGAATTTAGACCATTAACTGGCTTTGCTGAATATTATTCATCAAATATTAAGACATCTACAACTGCTAAATATCCTTCAGTTGAAATAAGTCAGGGTAATTATTATGTTATCGATGGTATATTAACAAGCTATGTTAAGAATACATCTTCATCTTCAGATTATTTCACTGCTAGATATAATCAAGAAAGCGATACATATTATTATAATATTAACGGTGTTATTCAAACGAATAAAGAAATTGTATTACCAGATGTATCATTTGATGCTTATGGAAAAATATATTTAGGTGGTTATGTTGTATCTAATTTAGGCTATAATGAACTTATTTCATTTGGTAGCCAAGATTCATCAAATTATTATATTTTAAATAATTTAATAACTGATGAAAATGGTTATTTATTCATTAGAAAGGCTGAACAAGCAGAATTAACAAAGGTAATGATTAACCTACCTTTAGATAAGAATAATGCTTATTATGGTCATTATGTTAATTATGGTAAAAATATAGAAAAGCAATATCAATATAGAATTATGCCTAATGTTGAAATCAACTCTGGTTCAATTTCTATTGATGGTGTATCTTCTATAGAGGTAAAGGATGCAAATGGTAATAGAGTAACTGCAAGATTCCATTGTGATAATACTCCAAACTTTACTTCAGATGCTAAAATTACTATTAATCCTCAAAACTTAGAATTATTAATTTCTGGTAGTCCTATCTACTATATGGTTGATAATGTAAAATATAATTATAAGGTTAAGCTTCCAGTAGTATCTACAAATGGTTTAGCTGGTGAAAATAATGTCGTATATTTAAATGCAGTAGATACTGAATTTAATGTATATGAGATTTTTGGTAAGAAGGACTCAACAGACGAAGCATTATTTAGCTTATGGACAGAAGATAATACTAAAATTACTTATGATAGAGATACAAATACTACTTTAGTAGTTTATGCAAGTGGTGCTTCATCATCTGATTATAAGTTTGTTAATGTTGCAGAAGGCTTTGGCTCTTATCTAGTAGATGGTGTTCATGTTGATACAACTGATTTAGTAGCTATTCCAAATAGCTCAAGCTATCAGCTATCACACGATAGTAAGCTATTTCCAAGCTCATCTTCAGGTGTAGATGATTCAAGACATGGTGTATCTTTAAATAATTCATTATTATGTCCTGAACTTGAAACTACAGTAAGTGGTAAATATGTAATAGATGGTTATTATACTAATTATGATGTTGGTAATGACGATCTTGACCCTAGAATGAATGCTGACGGCTACTTAGTAATTGGTGGTGTTACTACAGATTATAAGTTCAGTAACGATGATATCATTCCAGCATCATCTGGTATCGTTAAGGAATTAACTGTAAGAAGTAAGATTTTCTTATTAATGCTATGCTTATTATCATCACCAGTAATGAAGTTATTACAAGGCTTAGTTCCTTGGATTAGAAAGCAAATTGAATTAGTTCAAAGATTACTTACAAAATTCTAATATAATAAGGGAATCATTTTGATTCCCTTTTAAAGTCTATTAAAATTTGTTATAATATTAAATCGAAGAACACAAAAATCGGAGAATAAAATGATTAAAATTTATGGTAAAAATTGTGTAAATGAGGCTTTAAGAAAAGCTCGGACACTTGAAAAGGTCTTTTTACTTGACTCAAATAAGCAAAAGGATAAAAATATTATCGATATTTTAACTAAAAATCATATTGCTTATGAGATTGTCGATAAGAAAAAGATGGATCAGCTATTTGGTCAATCACATCAAGGATATGCTGCATATCGTAAGGATTTTAAGATACTTGATGAATCTAATTTAGAAGAGTTTAAGGATTCATCTAGAATATTGTTATTAGATGGTATCATGGATCCTCATAATTTAGGTGCTATATTAAGAACAGTTGATGCCTTTGGTATTGATTTGGTGGTATTACCAAAGAATAGAAGCTGTTTTGTTAATGAAACTGTAGCACATGTTTCAACAGGCGCTATCGAGCATACAAATATTATGTATGTTAATAGCTTATTTAATGTTGTAACTAAGCTAAAGGATATGGGCTTTTGGATCTGTGGAACAGATGCCTCTGGTGATGTTTTAGCAACATCTATCGATAAAGATTTAAAATTAGCTATTATTACTGGTTCAGAGGGCTTTGGAATGTCTAAGACATTGGTTAAGGCAAGTGATTTTTTAATCACTATACCTATGGTTGGACATGTTAATAGCTTAAATGCTTCAATTGCGACTGCGATTGTATTACACGATTTAATGAAAAGCACTAAATAGATAATTGTATATAAATCATAATGATTTTGAATTAATTTATTTAATTAAGGATGGAAATGAGGCGGCTTATAAATACCTATTTTCAAAATATAAGGTATTTGTATATAAGGTCGTTTGTGATAGTGTTCCTCCTACTGATAAAAGAAATGATGTTATCCAGGAATGCTTAATGGTATTAGATAGCTGCATATGGAGTTTTAATGATGAATTAAATGTTTCATTTTATAGCTATTTATATATATGCATTAAAAGAAAGATAAGTCGGGTAATGTCTAGTGGATATTTAACTAAAAATATCTTTTTAAATGAGAATAATCGGGATACTATATATAATAATATAATAGGTTATGCTAGAGAGTTCTTAGATGAAGGCATTGAAACTACCTATTATGATGAATGTATAGTAGGCGCGATGTCCTCAATTAGATTTGCCAGAAAGTATAATATTTCAAATTATGATATTTATAAGCTAAGGAAATCTATTTTGAATAAGATTAAAAAACATATTGAATAATTGAATAAATAAGGTTATAATACTTTTGAACCTAAAAAGGTTTTTTATTTTGGATTGAAAGGGGTGTAATTATATATGCGTCAAAAGGTAATATTAGTTTGTGAAGAATGCTTAAATCGTAATTATACTGTTACAAAAAATCCTCAGAAGAATCCTGAAAGAATAGTATTAAATAAGTATTGTAAATATTGCAATAAATATACAGTTCATAAAGAAACAAAATAAGGAGAATTAAAGTTTTATGAAGAAGAAAAGAAAAGCTATAAAGCCAATTGCTGAAGAAGAAAAGCAAGTTGAAGAGGAAGCTGCTCCGGTTCAAAGCGAAAGAGAAGAAATCGAAGAAAAGGTAGTTACTCAAATTAAGAATAAGAGGGATAAGGAAGAAAGTAAGCCTTCTAGAATATGGAATTATATTAAAGAAGAGCATAAATGGGAAAATTATGTATTCTTATTAATTTCTGTAGTTACTTTAGTCTTAGGTGTATTAATTTTAGTAGGTACACTAGTTGTAAGACCTGATTTCCCAGTTATTGGCGGAATTCCAATGGTGTTTGGTTGGATTTTAGTAGTAGTTGCAGCTGCGGGTGTAGTATATGCTTTATATCCAATGTTTAAGCCAGCTTTCCCAGAATTAAAGAAGATTTCTTGGTTAACTGGTTCAAAGCTAGTTGGTGATATAATTAGAGTATTCTTATTTATTTTAATATTCACATTATTATTCTTATTATACGATTCATTCATTCAACAAATATTAAGTCGTATATTTAAGTAATAAGAGGAGGATTATAATATGAGAAGATGGTATATTGTTACAACATATGCTGGTTATGAAAACTCAGTAAAGCAAGATTTAGAGCGTCGTATTCAATCAATGGATATGAGCGATAAGATTTATCAGGTATTAGTTCCAGAAGAAACTGTTGAAGTAACTGATAAAAATGGTAAAAAGAAAGAAAAAGTTAACAAGATGTATTCAGGATATGTATTTGTTGAAATGGAAGTAGACAAAGAAATGGATGATACAGCTTGGTTTAATGTTCGTAATACACCAAAGGTAACTGGTTTCTTAGGATCTTCAGGTGGAGGTACTAAGCCAATTCCAGTACCAAAAGATGAAATGGACAAGATTTTAAGAAAGCTAGGCATGATTTCAAAGCCAAAGCTAGATATCGCTGTTGGAGACAGAGTTACTGTTACAAGTGGCGCTTTTGCTAACTTCGAAGGTGACATTGTTTCTATCAATGAAGAGAAGGATATTGTTAAGGTTTCTATCGAAATGTTTGGTCGTCAAACAGATATGGAATTAGCAATTAGCGATGTAAAAAAGATCTAAATTATTAAAGTCATTTTCATGTTTTGAGGATGACTTTTTTAATGAAAAAAATTATTAAAATTTTAGCATTTTTTTGTTGACATCAAATATAGTCAGTGCTATAATAAAAAAGCACTGCCCGAAAGGGTTAAGTGTGAAAAAAATTATAATGTGGTTGGGTAGCGAAGAGGCTAAACGCGGCAGACTGTAAATCTGCTCCCTAAGGGTTCGGTGGTTCGAAACCACTCCCAACCACCACTTATTTTAAGTCTTTGAAAACTATATATAACTTAAACGAAAAACAAACAATAAAACGCAATTCA
>CAMOUK010000016.1 GCA_946626535.1 uncultured Caryophanales bacterium | reverse complement strand
AAAGGGTTGTGAAACCCCAATTTTTAAAAGTTAGGTTTTTTCACAGCCCCTTTTATTTATTTGTTAGAATTTAATCTGAGTGGCGTTCAGTTGCTTTTTTTTTATTTTTAAGTTAAAATAAAATATATTCGATGCGGTTATACAAAAACTTAATATTCATTTACTGACACTTTAGGAGGACAAAAAATGAAAAAATTATTGAAGTTGCTTCCGTTTTTTTCACTATTAGTAGTTTTAGTCTCATGTAATAATTCCAATGGTGGTAGTTCTAGTGGTTTTGTAGGTGGCGATACCATTAGTGAATATAATAAAACATCTAAGTTTTATTTTTCTGATACAACCAACGGAGTTGATTTAGCTACTTATCATGCGAAGAATAAGGGAGATGTTCCTTATGTTAATATCGTTCAGTTTTTTGAGACTACAGGTAATATGTATAGTAGTGGATTACCTAATGTAGATGGTAAGACAATTACCTTCCAAAATCCTGATAAGCCTAACTCATATGCTAAATTCAATGCGTTAGATAATTCTATTGAATTTAAAAATATTAACAATATGACTACTTTTGCTAAAAGTAATAATGGCCTTGGTCCTGATTTAGCCTTAGATGCTACTATCTATTTAAGAGAAAGTAATAAGACTAAAATTGCAGTAGAAGGACAAGCTAAAAAGATTAGCTTAGATAAATATAGTATTAATATATATGAACAGGGTGGAAAATTTTATGCTCCATTTGAATTTTTATGTAATACTATGCTATCAGCTTTAAATAATAGCTATACCTATAATGGTAAGGATTTTTATCAGGACACTGATAAATTTACTTCTGCTGAATATACATCTTTATGCTATTCAGGCGAGGCAGGCTTCCTATATTATTCAAAATATAGCAATGGTCAAATTGAATATAATGCATTATTTGCTAAAGTAGAGCCTAAGTCAAATGAGGCTTATCGTTTCCAAACAGTAGCAAAAGATGGTATTTATTCAGCTATAGTTTTATATAATGATGGTACTGGTAAATTATTAGTCTTTGATAAAACTAGTAATCAAGAGGTAGAAGCCAAGGTTGAATTTAATTATTCAGAAGGTAAAAGATTATTTAAATATAAAAAGGAAAATAATCAATTGATACTTGAAGCCTATGATGTAGATTTAAGTGCTACAAAGGTTGATGATGGTACACCACTAGTACATTCTTTAAGAATTAATTTAGATAAAACTAGATTTGGTCTTCAAGAAAGAACTCAAGAGGTTACAGATTATAATTATGGCTTACTATGCTTAACATTTGATTATTTTTATGGTGTTAAGGAAGCAAAGGGTATTGAATCATTTGATGCATTCTTTGCAGCTAAAGGCGTTAAAAATGATTTAAAGTCTAAATCATTAGTAACTTATGGTGAAGCATTAACAAAAGCCTTACAGCAGGATTTAAATGATGCTCATACAGCTATAAACTGTCTATCAGTTTATGGTGAGCCTTCATCATATCTACTTACAGGCTATAGAGAAAAATATGAATCCCAAAAGAATAAAGATATTATTTCAGGAACAGGCGCCTTGATGGGTAAAAGATTTGAAAAGCATGGGGCAGATCCACTTGTTATAGTTGGAGATACAGCCTTTATATCATTTGATAAATTTAGCTCATTTGGCTTACTTTCAGGAATGAGCTCATATACTGAGTCACCAAGAGATTATGCAGATGGTAACCGGTATAATGGCTTAGGTGTCGTATGCTCAGCACTAAATGAGATAGCTAATAATACAAGCATTAAAAATGTAGTATTAGATGTAACTGCTAATACTGGAGGATTATTAAATATTGTTCCATTTATCGCAGGTATTACTACACCAGATCCAACTATGTGCTTAAAGGATTCATTTAGTGGTCAGGTTATCGAATTCCATTATGAGACAAGATTAAATGGAGACCCAGATTTAACAACCTTAGCTAATAAATATAATTTCTTTGTATTAACATCTAAATACTCATTTAGCTGTGCAAATGCCCTACCAACAGTTCTAAAGGGAACTAATGTTAAGCTATTAGGACAAAAGGGTGCTGGTGGTACATGCCCAGTATTTAGATGTAGTGATGCATGTGGTTCAGCATTTGTAATGTCAGGTATCTATAATATCGTTTATAAGAGTGAATCAAATTATTTAGATAATGAAAATGGTGTTCCAGTAGATATTGAGATTGCTGAAGCTGATTTATATGATTTTGATAAGATTGTAACATTAATTAAAAAATAGGTATTACTATACAGAAGTATATTAATATATAAAAACAAGGAGGAAAAAAGATGAAAAAAGTATTAAAATTTTTTGGTTTGGCTCTAGCATTTATTATTGGTGCTTTTGCTTTAGTATCATGTGATAATTCAAATGGTAATACAGCAGGCGGAGGCTCAACTCCATCTGGTGAAGGTCAAGGTGGCACTGGAGAAGGCACTGGTGGAAGCGGCGGATCTAGCCAACAAGCTTCTACATATTTAACATTTATTGCAGATGGTAAGATTAGAATTGATATTATGAATGATAATCTAGGCTGTACATTTAACTATGGTAATGAAACTGTAGTAGATAAGAAAGAAATGACTTATGGCGCTAATGCATCATTAGGCTTTAGTGGTACTGTAGCTGTTGATAAAATTAATTTCGTTTTCGTAGTAGAAAAGGAAAACGGTACATCTGTTAGTGTAAATGCTGGAATTTTAAAAGATAGATTAGAAGATTTCTTAAGCGGTAATGTTAGATATGCTAACGCTAAAAAGGTTTATATCGCAATCTCTACTGGTACTGTAAATTGGACTAAGGGATTAAATGCTGATATGGATGCTAAAATAAATTCATATATTTTGGTGTAGTAACGAAAAAATGCGTGACTTATTTTAGTTGCGCATTTTTTTAATTATTTGGAGGTTGATTTATGAAAAAAATATTTAGTTTTGCATTTATATTTTTAGCTGGCTTTTCACTTTTAGCCTGCTCTAATTCAACTAAGCCTGATGGAAATCAAGCTATCTATGAGCTTGCTAAAGAAAAGGGCTTTGAAGGTACCTATGAGGAGTGGGTTAATTCAATAAAAGGCGATGAGGTAGTTTTAGTTGTTGAAAATTCACAATTAAAATGGAAGTATTCCAAGGAAGATACATATCGTGTATTAATGGATTTAACAACCTTAAATGGTAGTGATGGTGAAGATGGCTTAACACCATATGTTGGTGAAGATGGCTTCTGGTATGTTGGTGATGAATGCTTAGATGTTAAGGCATCTGCCAAGGAAGTTGAAGATATATCTGCAAGTGTAGTTGAAGGAAAAACTGTTTTTACATTTACATTTGATGATGGCTCTATGATGGAGGCTGAGCTAAAGCCTGAAAAGAACGCTATTAGAGAAGCTAAGCTAGTTTCAAAGGAAATAGATGCTTATAAGGCATTTGCTTATGCTCCAACTTCAAAATATTATGATATTACACTTGATAAGGCCGAATATCAGCTAGGCAAGTATAATGTTAAATTTGTTGAAGGTGAAAATCTAGTTCCATATATGTCTTTAGATGAAATGGCTAAGCTATATAATAAGAACCTATTAAATGCTAATGCTGTATCTAAGGTTGAAGAGCTTGATGGTAATAGTGTTTGGAGTATTACAGTAGGAAATAAGCTAGAGACATTTGTAAAAATTGACCCAGCTGAACAAGAAATATTAATTGAAGGTTCATTTGAAGAAATTTATAAGAATGCAGTAGATACATCAAAATATTCAATTACCTTCGAAAATAAAGCTGAAACTTCTACAATTAAGCCTGAAAATTTAAAGAAGAACATTTTAACTTATAAGGATACTGATTTCCAAGCTGTTAAGGAAAATGGCATTAATTATTATCCAGTATCACTTTTAAATGTCGCTTTACAAAATTATACAAATCATAAATATTTCTACAACTATACGAATATTTATGAATATAATGAATATGAAAATTTAACTAATATAGAAATGTATAAAACAGAAGGCGCTGAGGATAACTTTAATGTCATGGGTGAAATGACTAAATATATTGAGGACCATTATTTAGAAAAGGATTCTTCCCAAAATCCTCTAATGCCTATGTATGTAAGAAAAAATAGCCGTTCAGAATTTACTTTCGCATTCAATAATTTCTATGGCTTAAGTAAGGTTAGACATATTTCTTCTATGAAGTATTATTTTAATTCATATGGAATATATGATGATATGATTAGTGATAATTCAGTAGTAAGAGGTAAGGCATATTCACTTGCAGCATTTATTCTACAAGATCAGCACACTGCTAAGTTTAATTTAAGCACAACACCATGGTGTGAAACTAATGGTGGTAGGGGTCTTGAACCAGCTACTGTTAGTAAGCTAGTAGAAGAAAGAACTGTATTAGATAAGAGCTTATCAGAATATAGAAAATCTGTTTTAACTAAGGCTGGATATACAGAAGATAATATGAAACAAGCAATTCTTTATTCTGCAGATGGCACAACTGCATATTATTATTTTGATAGCTTTGATGCTTCAGAAAATGCTTATGATAGCAATGGACAAAGAAAGTCAGATGATAAGCTTGCTACTGAGGATTCATATTTCTTCTTTATTAAGCAGCTAAATGCTATTAAACGGCATACAACCACTGTTGAAGGTGCAGATGTAAAGGTTAAAAATGTAATTATAGACGTATCACAAAATAGTGGAGGCTACGTTTATATAATGGGTAAGCTTTTAGCTTTAATGTCAAAGGATAATAGTGCTACATTATATTATCAAAATGATATAACTAACGAAATTGCAAAAACTGTCTATCATGTAGATTCAAATAAGGATGGAGTATATGATGATAAGGACTGTTATGGAAATGATTTTAATTTTATTCTTCTAACAAGCTTTGGATCATTCTCATGCGGTAATGCCTTCCCATTTATTGGCTCACAATTCAGCCACGTTAAGACTATTGGTGTAAATAGTGGTGGAGGAGAATGTATCGTAGGCAACTTAGTTTTATCTAATGGTATGAACTATGTTATGTCAAGCCAATACCATCTAATCACATATAACGAAGAAAAGAAGACTATTGTAGGTGTAGAGGATGGTAAGTCAGTAGCTTATACAATGTATTATCATAACTTCTACGATATGGAAGAATTATTAAAGGCTGTTAAAAAGCTATTTCCAACCCAAGTATAATTATAGGATTATTCTAATTTCTATGATTTAGAATATGTAGCAAATGCTATCAATCAATTATTCGCTTAATAAAAAACTAAGCTTCAGTTAATTCTGAAGCTTTTTTTTTAATCTTGAATAATGATATAATAATAAAAGAGTATATGAGGCGATAATATGAAGAGGCTTTTTTCTTTTTTATCAATTTTAATATTAATAGCTTTTTTAACTTCGTGTCCGGGAAAAGTAGTTCATCCTAATATGGTTAAATATGATGAGAATGTTATATTAGATGCTGTTA
The DNA here is from genome assembly GCA_946626535.1 of uncultured Caryophanales bacterium. The sequence goes on along the minus strand of CAMOUK010000016.1, from coordinate 21,998 downwards.
AGGAAAAATACAATGTAAAAGATTTTATAATTACTGGGGTAGAATTTAGGGGCTATATTAATAAGTATGTTGAAGAAGATGGGTTAGGGCTTACTCCAAATTGGCACACAAAATTTAGTACTGAATTTATTAACCAAGATAATGTAACTAAGGCACTTAGCTCATTTGCGGGAGAAAATGGTGGCTATAATATTCAAAGGGATTATTTTGATTTTTTATGCTATGTTGCAATAGGTAAATGTGATGATAATACATATAAATATTTTTATTACAACACAAATATAGATAAGGATGAAGAAATTATTGATACTATTGGTTCATCAGATTACAATTTAGGTTTTTTACCGACAGAAATAACAAAAGAAAATCTAGATCTAGATTTAGATTGGACAGGCATGAATTATTTATTTGATGATGTGCTATTAAAAAAAGAACCAATGGATTATAACTATGAAAATGATAAATTATCAACTAGCTTTGAATATAAAAACCATAAAGGCAATATAGAATATTATTATGAAGATAATAAAATTAAATATGACATATATTTAAGTGATTATTTATCTCAAGATAATATAAAAGGTGAGCTTATTTATTCTCAAAGGCCTGAATATGGTGTTTTATATTATAAGGAAGGTATAGATTTTTCAAATAACTTGTTATTTAATTACGATATTATAATCGATGATGAGGATTATGTAAGATGCAGCCTTCATATCGAAGTAGTTAATATAGAAGGAACAATATTACATTCTGAAATGATGTATAGTACTAAATATTCATATAGAGCAAATCAAGATCCAATTTATAAGTGGGTAATTAATGAACAAGTATATGACAAAATATTCTATTTAGGTGAAGATAAAAATATAGATTATGACAAGCATTTTACAGCAAAAATAGAAGACTTCTACATTTTTTATAAAAAAGAAAATAAAGCTTAAGAATATTCTTAGGCTTTTTGTTGCACTTTTTGTTATTAAAATATATAATTTATAAGTGCAATAGATGTGCCCATAGTTTAGTGATAAAATGTTGGCCTCCGACGCCGAAGTCACGGGTTTGAACCCCGTTGGGTACACCAGATTAATTAGATTTGATTGATATTTTTTATCAATCTTTTTTCTTTAATAAGTAATTTAATTTTTAAGGCCTTTTTCCTTTTAATTGAGGCCTTTTTATGTTATACTTTTAAACGAGTAAAGTGAAAAGTTATATGTGACTTTTCAATGGGAAGAAATCGAGGCAAATGAAAATGAAATACAAACAGGAGCATTCTTGTGGCGCTGTATTATTTACTGAGGAAAATGGAGTAAGACAGTATGCCTTAGTAATGGAGGTTACAGGCTCATATGGCTTTCCAAAGGGACACCAGGAGGGCGATGAAACAGATTTAGAGACCGCAAGAAGAGAGATTAGAGAAGAAACTGGAATAACCAATTTAGAATTTATTCCAAACTTGAAAAGAACTATCAGATATAAGGTTAGTGAAACAGCTATAAAGGAAGTTGTATACTTTGTGGCTAAATATAAGGATGAGGAATTTAATATCGAAAATAAAAATGAGATATTATCTGTAAAGAAATATCCAATTGAGGCTGCCTTAAGCCTATTAAAATATCAAGAGATGAAAAACATTTTAATCGAAATAGATTATATGCTAGAGGCAATGAAAAAATGAAGATAGATTTGCATAATCATACAAATCATTCTGATGGTAAATATTCATCTAAAGAGCTTGTTGAAAGAGCTATTAGAAATCATGTTGATGTTTTTGCCTTAACTGACCATGATTCAGTTTTTGGCTGTGATGAAATAGTAGAAATTGCTAAAGACTATCCAGTAAAGGTAATTAAGGGTATGGAGCTTTCAACGACCTTTAAGGATCAGTCTATTCATATCGTATGTCTTTTTAAGGATAATATAGTTCCAAAGGGAATGTTAGATTTCTCTATCGATTTTAAAGAAAAAAGAAGACAAAGAGCTATTTTAATGATGAATAAGATTCATGAGATATATGGCTTAAATATTAATTTAGATGAGCTATTAACTCATGAGATAATCACAAGAGCTAATATGATGCGCAATATCGCTAAATACAATAATATGGATGTATTAGAGGCTAAAAAATATATAGCTAATGATTCTAAGGCTTATATACCATCAACAAAGATGAGTGTACCTGATGGTATAAAGCTAGCAAGAGAAAATAACTGTGTAGTTATTTTAGCTCATCCTTGCTTATATAAGGAAGAATACTTAGATGAGATATTAAGCTATGGCTTTGATGCTATGGAGGTAAAATATCCATCACCTAAAAATGATGAAGAAAAGCTTAGAAAATATGCTAAAAAATATAATTTATTAATTTCAGCAGGTAGCGATTGTCATGGTGAGGGTGAAGGTGTTTATGGCGATCATGGTGATATTGGCTATTCAACATTAACTGAAGAAGAATTTTTACCTATTAAAAAGCTTTTAAATTTTAATTAGGAAGGATTGATTAAATTGGAGATAAAAAAGGCTGAATTTGTTATTTCTGCGGTAAATAGAGATAATTTACCTGTAGATGGAAAAAATGAATTTGTTTTTTGCGGAAGATCTAATGTTGGTAAATCTTCATTTATCAATATGCTTGTAAATAGAAAATCATTAGCGAGAACATCATCAAATCCAGGTAAAACTCAAACCTTAAATATTTTCTTAATCAATGATGATTTTTATTTTGTAGATGTTCCAGGCTATGGATACGCAAATGTTTCAAAATCAATAAAGGCATCATTTGCTAAAATGATTGAAACATATATTAAAAAAAGAGAAGAATTAAAGATGGCTTTCCTACTTATCGATTTTAGACATAAGCCATCAAATGATGATATAGCGATGTATCAATTTTTAAAATATTATGGTGTTCCTACAACCATTATATTAACTAAGGCAGATAAGCTAAGTAATAATGAAAAGGCAAAAAATAAAAAGATGATTATCGAAGCCTTAGAAAAGGCTGATGAGGATGAAATAATAGAAACATCAGTACTAAAGAAAATAGGTATTAAAGATACCTTAGATGTAATAGAAAGGGTTAATCAAGAGTAGTATGGAAGAGATAACATTAAGCCAATTTGAGGCTAGAGCGAAAAAGTTAAATAAAAGAGGTATGCAAAGAGGATTTGTTTCAATGGCAAAAACACCATTTGAATATACTCAAAGCTTACCTTTAGGTTTAACAAATGAAATTATAGTTGAGGCTATTATCGATAAGGATTATGTAAATGATTTAATGAAAATAATTAAAAGCTTCAAGCTAGAAATTATCGGTGGAGTAAATCACTATTTTATCGGTAAGGTATTAGATGATTTCGATAAAAATAAAAAAGGCATTCCACAAAATAGATGGGAAGGCTATGAGGCATTAAGAAAAGATTATAATAATATGCTTGAAAATAAAACTAATTTTGTTGAAATGGAAAATGAAGATGTTAAATTCTATTTTAAGGCATTTAATGAAGATATCACTAATGTTAGAGAGCTAGTATATAAGCTAGATTCAAAGCTTGATAAGCTAGCAAAGAAAAATGACATTACAATATTCTTAAACTTTAAAGCATATTGTGATGCCTTAAAGGGCTTTATGGCTTATAACTTCTTTGATTTAGATGAAAAGGAAGAAGGCAAAGAGGTAGTTGTTGAAAAGGCATATAACGCAATTGTTGGTGTAGATTTTTCAAATCCAATTAGTGTTTATGCAGCTTCAGTTTTATTAACATCACTTGCTGATGAAAAGGAAGTATTTGATAATTCAAACTTCCATATCAATGCTGAAAACTTTTAAATAAAAAAATAAGAGCTTCGATTGAAGCTCTTTTTTTACTTTATGATACCACCAGATTGTGGAATTAAATCATAGTAGCTATATTGTAATACATAGCTCTTAGTTAATGTTTTACCATTTTCTTGATATTGATAGCTTAAATATAAATAGATATTTGGGCAATCAACTGTAATAGGAATAGGCCATGTATTTGCCTTAGCTGGGAAATCTACAAGTCCTGAGAAGCTAAATGTTCTTGAATAAGTAGGTGAAGCTTGCTTTGCAACCTCTTCAGATGAATTAAATTCTAATGTTCTTATAGAAGTTGATGTTGGATATTTTAAGAAGTTAATCCAATCCGCACCCATACAGATCATTACATCAACTGTACCATTTTTGATATCTCTTGTATTTTCATACTTATATAGGGCTACCTTATAAGATGCCTTAATAGTAGCACCTGTATTTTCATCCTCGTCATATGATGTACAAGTTAGTACTACACCAAAATCATTAAAGTTTTTGAAGTTTGTTCTTGTTACATCGTCAAGCTTATATGAGCTTGATTCATAAGCCTTACCTACTGCTTCATCAGTAAATGGAGTAAATTTATTTTTATTATAGGTAGTAGTGTAGCTAGTAATTGTATAAATTATACAGGTTAATATTAGAATTACTACTATACCAAATACGAATGTAAATATATTTCTACCAAAAGGTAATTTTTTCTTTTGTGTTGTATTATTCTCTTTTTTCATAAAAACACCTCACTACTGTTTCTAATTATATCAAATATTAGGGTGGATTGCATTAATTTTTTATTATATTAATAATTTATTAATAAATCTGGAACTTTATTAGTTTTAAATAGGGTTTTTGGTTTGACTTATTTCCTTAAAGAAAGTATAATTTAAAAGAGATAGGTTTTATAAAAAAAGTATAAAATTTATGTTAATATAAGCGGGAGGAAACTTATGCAAATTATATTGGCTGTTCCCACAGGAGTGTGGATTTGCCTTATTGTTTTGTGTCTTGTTGTTGGTCTCGCACTAGGATATTTTATTCGTTTTAAAACACGTGAAAAGTCTTTATCAAAGGTGAAGGAAGAAGCAGAAAAAATTTTAAATGCAGCAAATTCTGAGGCAGAAAAGAAAAAGAAGGAATTAATTTCTGATGCTAAGAGTGAAATTGCTGAATTAAAAAAGGAAGCTGACCTTGATATTAAGGAAAGAAAGAGCGTTGTAGTTGAATTAGAAAATAAACTAAATCAACGTGAAGATTCATTAGATAGACGTTCATCTAACCTTGATCGTCGTGAGGATATGCTAAGTGCGAAAGAATCTAAAATAGATGAAAAGAAAGCAGAATTAGAACAACAAAATATTAAGGTTGAAGCAATTTTAAAGAAGCAGGAGCAAAAGCTTGTTGAGATTAGTGGTTTAAATAGAGAACAAGCTAAAGCTATCATCATGGAAAACGTTAAGGAATCTATGAAGCTTGAAATTGCTAGTTTTATTAAGGATGAAGAAGAAAAAGCTAAGGATATCGCTTCATCAAAGGCAAGAGATATTTTAGCTGTAGCTATTCAAAAATATTCTGGAGATGCAGTTTCTGAAACTACAGTTTCTACAGTATCACTTCCAGCAGAGGAAATGAAGGGTAGAATTATCGGTAGAGAAGGTAGAAACATTAGAACAATTGAATCATTAACTGGTGTAGATTTAATTATTGATGATACACCTGAGGCTATCGTTCTGTCAGGCTTTGATCCAGTAAGAAGAGAAATAGCTAGAAAAGCATTAGAGGTATTAGTATCTGATGGTAGAATCCATCCAGCAAGAATTGAGGCTGTCGTTGAAAAATGTAGAAACGAAGTTGAAATGTCAATTCGTGAAATGGGTGAGGATGCAGTATTTAAGACTGGTATCGGTAAGGTTCATCCAGATCTAATTAAATTATTAGGTAGATTACATTTTAGAACAAGCTATGGTCAAAATGTATTACAGCATTCAATTGAAACAGCAATGCTAGCAGGTAAGCTAGCTGCTGAAATTGGTGAAAATGAAATATTAGCTAGACGTGCTGGCTTATTCCACGATATTGGAAAGGCTGTCGACCACGAAATTGAAGGTTCACACGTTGAAATTGGTGTTGAAATTGCAAATAAGTATCATGAACCTAAAGAGGTTGTTGATGCTATCGCATCTCACCATGAGGATGTTCCACCAAAAACAGTTATCGCTGTACTAGTTGCTGCAGCTGATGCATTATCATCTGCAAGACCTGGTGCTAGAAGTGATTCATTAGAAAATTATGCTAAGAGATTAGAAAATCTAGAAGCTATCTCTAATAGCATTAAGGGTGTTCAATCTTCATTTGCTGTTCAAGCAGGTAGAGAGGTTAGAGTTATCGTTAACCCTGAAGAGGTTGATGATGTATCTACATTCTCAATCGCAAGACAGATTAAAGAAGAAATCGAAAACAAGCTTTCTTATCCTGGTACTATTAAGGTAACAGTAGTAAGAGAAACAAGAGCTGTAGAGGTTGCAAAATAATAATTAAGAGTGATTTTAATATCACTCTTTTTAAATCAAAGGAGAAAGTCATGAGAATTTTATATTTAGGTGATATCGTTGGAGAAAAAACAATAGATGTTTTAGCTAAATGCTTAGATGATATCAAAAAGGAAAATAAAATTAATATGGTTTTAGTAAATGCTGAGAATGTAACAAGTGGTAAGGGCTTATCACAAAAGCATTATAAGGCTTTAAAATCCTTAGGCATAGCATGTATGTCTATGGGAAATCATACTTTCTCTAAATCAGAAATTAAAGAATATATCGATGAGGCTACAATTGTAAGACCTCTAAATTTACCAACAACTTTTGGTAGGGGCTATCAATATATCAAATATAATGATAAAATAGTATGCCTAGTAAATATGATGGGAAGAACCTTCATGAATACTAGCCTTGATTGTCCATTTAAAACAATGGACAAGGCTTTAGAAGAAATTAAGGCAGATTATATTATTGTTGACTTCCACGGTGAGGCTACTAGTGAAAAGGAAGCCTTCTTCTATGATTTTAGTGGTAAGGTTGATGCGGTAGTTGGAACACACACCCATGTTCAAACTGCTGATGAGCAGGTTTATAATAATACCTGCTATATCACAGATTTAGGTATGTGTGGTGTTAAAGAATCTATATTAGGTGATGATATGGTCGGAGTTATCGAAAGATTTAGAACTGGTGTATTCGACAGATTAAAGGTTGCTGATAGTAATAAATACATTATTAATGGAGCAATCTTAGATTTAGGAACTACTAATAAAATCACTAGATTTTCTAAGGAAGTTAAGCTAGATTAGGAGTATTATTTATGAAAAAAGATATTGATAAGAGAATTGAGGAGATGTTTTTACCTTCTTTAAAACAAGCTAAACAAAGGAAAAACATGCCTACTCAAACAGTTGTATATAATGTTGAAGAAAAATATAAGGATTTAGGTAAGAATAGATTTTATTATATTTATACCTATGGCTGCCAAGGTAATATGGCAGATTCAGAAATTATGGCTGGTATATTAGAAAATATTGGCTATACTTTAGCTGATGATCCTTTAAAGGCTGATATAGTATTATTAAATACCTGCGCAGTTAGAGAAAATGCTGAACAGCGTATTTGGGGTGTACTTGGTCAATTAAAGGGGAGAAAGAGAAATAACCCGGATATGCTAATAGGTATTTGTGGCTGTATGCCTCAGGAGGAAAAGGCTACAAATAAGCTAATTAATTCATATGAATTTGTAGATATTATATTTGGTACTCACAATAGAGAAAATCTACCTAAGCTAATCTATGAAGCATACGCTACAAAAGAAACTATAGTTGAGGTATTATCTAATGAAGGTAATATCTTAGAATGTGCTCCAAAGGCTAGAGAATCTAAATTTAAGGCTTGGGTACATATTATGTATGGCTGTGATGAATTCTGTACATATTGTATAGTTCCATATACTAGAGGTAAGGAAAGATCTAGAGCTAAGGAAAATATTTTAGCTGAGGTAAATGAATTAGTAGCTCAAGGCTATAAAGAAATTACTTTACTTGGCCAAAATGTTAATGCCTATGGTAAGGATTTAGGTGATGGAAGCTATACCTTTGGTGATTTATTAGTTGATATTGATAAGACTGGTATCAATAGAGTAAGATTTACATCTCCACATCCAAGAGATATGGATGAAAAGGCTATGCAGGCTATGGCAAATTGTAAGTCAGTTATGCCACATCTACATTTCCCTGTTCAATCTGGAAATGATAGAGTATTAAAGATAATGAATAGAAAATATACTAGGGCTGAATATCTAGAAAAGATTAAAAGACTTCATGAGCTTATTCCAGATATCTCTATAACAACAGATATCATCGTAGGCTATCCTGGTGAAACTAGAGAGGAGTTTTTAGATACAATTAGCTTAGTTAAGGAAGCTGGCTTTGAGGGTGCTTATACATTTATCTATTCACCAAGAGAGGGTACACCTGCCGCAGTTATGCCAGATCCAATAAGCCTAGAAGAAAAGCATGTATGGTTTAATGAACTATGTGATGCCACAAATGAAGGCTACCTAAAGGGCCATGAAAGATTTGTTGGTAGAACTGTAGAGGTATTAGTTGAAGGCCCAGCTAAAAATGGTGAGGGTATGATGAGTGGCTATTCACCAAATAATAAGCTTACTCACTTTAAATCTGATGATTTATCACTTGTGGGTAAATTTGTTAATGTTAAGATAACTAAGGCTAATACTTGGTTTATGATAGGTGATCTAGTTGAATAAAATAGATGATTTAAAGAACTATTTTTCTAACCTAGAGGAAGTTAAAAGACTTCATGAGCTAGAGCCTTATATCAAGAATAATAAGGTTATTAATGAAAAAATTGATTTATTAATTAATAAACAAAAACAAATTGTTAACGCTAAGGAATTTAAACAATTAAATCAATTAAAAATCTATGAAGAGGAATATAAAAAAATAAAGGAGGAGCTTTTAGCCCTTCCCTTTGTAGAAGAATATATTGAGCTTGTTGAATTAATTAATAACAAACTTGAGGATTTAAAATATTATTTAGAAAAAAAATTAGATGAAGCTATTAATTAAGCTTCATCTTTTTTATCTTTCTTTTCTTCCTTACTAGAATTTAATTGTTCATACACTCTAATTAAGAATAATATCTTTTTAGAAATATTAATATAAGCTGTTGCGGATAAGGCAAAATCAAGTGCTAAATCTATTAATGCCTTAGTGTCGTTATCATCGATATCATTTAAATGCTTAAATGCCTCAGATACAATAGAAGAAATCTTTTCTGTTTGTAAGTCATTGAAGGCATTAAAGATATCACCCTTTACAGCTTCATCATTATATCTTGTATTTAGTATTTGTTTTACTTCGGCTATAGATAATACCTGTTTTAAGGTAATAACCTCCTCAATAGAAGCTAAATGCTCCTTATTGTACTTTTTAGCAATTGGTGCGGCAACTACCTCACCCTTTACATAGTTATTAATCATAGAAGAGGTAATTTGCTTATCAAGTGATGATGTTTGGAATATTTTGATTTGCTTTTCTAAGAAATTAACTACCTGATCCATATATAAATCGATATCTGGTAATTCCTCGTATTTCTTAAAAGAGAAATTATTAAGCTCATTTAACCAATCTTCTAATGTCTTTTTAATATTATCCATTACTACCACCTCAATCTACAAACATTTTATCATAATATTGCAAAAAGCACAATAAAATTTTAAAAAACTATTGACATATTTTAAAACTTAGTATAAACTAGTTTTGTAAACTAGATGATATAATAGAGAAAGTTGAGGTGCTAATTATGAAAAAAAGAATATTAATCTTAGGTCAGGAAATGTTTATAGATTACATCTATAAGAATAATACATTTGCCAGTATGAATAATCCTCTAATTAAAAAAATGCTGAAAAAATATACTTTAGATAATTTTTCTTCTTATTATTTAGATTCAACCAAAGCTTTAAACTATGCGAAGGTTATGATCTCTAAATATAATTATGAAAAGGTAATTATTGATTTAGATGATCATAATGCTCTAGTTGATTATTTAAAAGATAACAATATTGAACCAATTATAATAAATGAAGAAAAAAGAGAAGTAGTACGTAAAAAGGCAGTAAGACAGGTATTAAGCTATCTATAAAAAAGAGCTCTTTTACAAGAGCTTTTTCTAATGCTTAATTTGACTCCACAGCACTACAGCTATTTGAAGTGGAATACCAATGAAGAACAGTGGCCATACGTTTTGATTTGTTATTACTAATACCTGTAAATAGATAGAAGCGATGGCTGTCCAGATAAGCAAAGCGATTATTGGATATTTCCATTTTTTTCTACCCCATAGGGAATTGAATACTAATAATACAATAAAGGTTGCAGGAACAGCCCATACACATGCCATCCATTGAGGCTGCTTAGAATTTGTAAATGTCATTGAATAAGCAAGAATAATTATGGCAATAAGCCAAATTAAAGAGGTTATAAGACCGACAATTACTATCTTATTTCGTCTTTCGTAGGTATTAACTACATATTGTTTTTTCTCCTCATAGTGACCTTCATGAATTAAATAGTCTAGGGTTACATTGTACAGATTACAAATTTTAGTAAGTATTTCTATATCTGGTAAAGAGTCTCCTTTCTCCCATTTTGATATAGATTTATCTGAGTATCCTAGGATGTTTGCAAGGTCCTGTTGAGTATATTTTTTCCTTTTTCTTAACTCTACTAGGTTCTGAGCTATAATAAGTTTTAAATCTTCCATAACTGTATTATAACACACAAAATAGAGAAAAAAAAGGCTTAGTTACGCCAACTCTACTATTATGAGAGTTGTTAAAAAACGCTCTAATATTAGTAGAATTAAGTTTATAATTGGAGCTGTTGACTATAAATAATTTTGTTATAAAATTTACAATGGGATTGGTGAACGCCATGGAACAAAAAATTATTTATTATAGTGATGAATTAAATGATGAGTTTGCTGGCGACAATATAGTTGCTAAGCCTATAGATGAAAAATATAAATACTTACATAAAAATCCATTAAAGGTAATTTCAAAGTTCTTTTGGTACCGCATAGTTGCAACACCAATTGCTTACCTTTATATGAAGTGTGCTTTAAAGCATAAAATCATAAATAAAAAAGTATTGAAGCCATATAAGAAGCAAGGCTATTTCGTTTATGGCAATCATACTCATAATATGGCAGATGCCTTTAATCCATCAATGGTTGTATTTCCAAAGGATGCCTACTTAATTGTTCATCCAAATAATGTATCAATTAAGGTTATTGGAAAAATAACTCCATCACTTGGAGCTATTCCACTTCCAGGAAATGCTAAAGCCATGAAGAATTTTAATAAGTGTATAGAAAAAAGAATAAAACAAAAACATGTTGTATTTATTTATCCTGAGGCTCACATTTGGCCTTTCTATACAAAGATTAGACCATTTACAAATATGAGCTTTAGTTATCCTATATCATATAATGTACCAACATTTGCGATGACTAACGTTTATAAGAAAAGAAAAAATGGTAAACCAAAGATGGTTACATATGTTGATGGTCCATTCTTCGCAGATGATGGCTTATCAATGAAGGAAGCAAGACAAAACCTTAGAGATAAGGTTTATAACCAAATGGTATTAAGATCAAAGGAAAATGATATTGAATATATAAAATATATCTATAAGGAAAAGGAAAATGATTAATTTATTATTTTGTGGAAATGAATATGTGTTCGATGGAATATTGACATGTATGCTTTCAATATTTAAAAGAAGTAAATATCAAGGTCCATATAACATTTATATATATACTATGGATGTTAGCTATCTAAAGGAAAATTATAAGCCTATTTCTGATGGCTTAATTAATTATCTTGATAGTGTTGTTAAACAGTATCATCCTGAAAATAAGATAACTAAGGTTGATGTTACTGATATTTATTTAAGAGAATTTAAGGGCTGCCCTAACGAAGGTGCATATTGCTCACCATATACATTAATTAGATTATTTGCTGATTTAGTCGATGGTATGCCAGATAAATTCTTATATTTAGATGTTGATATCATGTTTAATAGAGACATTGAACTTTTATATAACCAAGATGTTACCGAATATGAATTTGCTTGCGCAAGAGATCATTATGGTAAATATCTAGTTCAACCAAATTATATGAATGCTGGTGTAATATTATTTAATTTGGCTAAGGCTAAGGAAACTAAGCTATTTGAAAAATGTAGAGCAATATTAAAGAAAAAGAAGCTAATCTTTGCTGACCAAAGTGCATTAATGAGATCAGTAACAAGAAAAAAGATGCTTCCTCAAAAGTTTAATGACCAAAAGTTCTTACATAAGCATACTGTTGTAAGACATTTCTCAAAGAGATTATTCTGGCTACCTTACCCACATACAGATAATATTAAGCAGTGGAAGGTTAGTAGAGTTCATAAGGTATTTAAGTATTATTGTTTTGACGATATATATGAAGAATATATTTATCTAAAAAATAAATATAATAAGGAGATTAAAAAATGAGAAAAATAGTTCCAATATTCTTTATTTGCGATGATAACTATATGAAATATATCAACGTTTGTATCAAATCAATCGTTGCTAACGCATCTGCAGACAATGATTATGAAATTCATATTTTGAATACAGATATTACAGAAAAGACAATGGAAATCACAAGAAGATTAGAAACTTCTTATGTTAAGATTGAATTTGATGATGTTACTGAAAGATTCGAAAAGATTAAAGAAAAGCTTTTCGCAAGAGATTATTATAATCTAACAACATATTATAGATTCTTTATTGCTGATATGTTCCCTCAATTTGATAAGGTTATCTATATTGATGGTGATACAGTTGTATTAGATGATATCGCAAAGCTATATGATATTGATTTAGGCGATAATATTATCGGTGGTGCTCATGAACAAGCATTCGTTCAATCAGATTTATATGGTACATATATCGATAAGGTATTAGGTATCTCTAGATATGAAACAATTAATGCTGGTGTAATGCTAATGGATACATATGCATTTAGAAAGGAAGAAATCCTTGCTAAATTTATTAAGCTTTTAGGCGAATATAAGTTTGTTGTTACTCAAGATGAGGATTATCTAAATGTTTTATGTAACGGAAGAATTAAATTCATCGATGATGGATGGAATACTCAAACATTTATGGATTTAGTTGTTGAAGAACAAGATATGAAAATCATTCACTACGATATGGCAATTAAACCTTGGACATTTAAGGATTGTAAGCTATTCAATTATTTCTGGTTCTATGCTGAGCAAACAGAATATTATGATGAATTAAAACAAGGTTTAGAGAGCTTTACTGAAGAAAAGCGCCAAAAGGCTTTAGGTGTATTCGATTCACTGGAAAAGTTAGCATTATCTGAAATTGAAAGACCAGATAATTATTATAAAATGAAATTAAAGAATGCATCTAGAAATAGATATGCTTATAATAAGGCAAGAGCTTTAAACAAGTAAGAGGTGTTTTAAAATGAGTGAAAAGGTTATTCCTATATTTTATTTAACAGATGATAAATATGTAAAATATATTAATGTATCATTAAAGTCATTAATAGATCATACAAGTGATGAATATAAATATGAGGTTCATATTCTTCATACAGATGTTAAGCCAGAAACTATTGCTAAATCAAAAAGATTAGAAAAGGAAAATGTTTCTATTATATTTGATGATGTTTCTGCCGAGCTTGCTGAAATTAAAGAGAAGCTTTTCGCAAGAGATTATTATAATTTAACTACATATTATAGATTCTTTATCGCTGATAAATTCCCTCAATTTAATAAGGCAATTTATCTTGATGGTGATACAATTGTATTAGATGATATAGCTAATTTATATAATCATGAATTAGGAAATAACTTAATCGCTGGTGCGCGTGAACAAGCCTTTGTTCAAGTTGATCTTTATGGTCAATATGTTGAAAAGGTACTTGGCGTATCAAGAAATGAAGCAATTAATGCTGGTGTTATTTTAATTAACACAAAACTATTTAGAGAAGAAAAATTCTTAAGTCAATTTATTGATTCAGTATCATTTTATAAATTTGTAGTTACTCAAGATGAGGACTATATCAATTTATTATGTAACAAGAGAATTTTATTTTTGGATTTAGCTTGGAATGCTCAAACATTCCTAAACTTACCAGTTGAAGAAAAGGATTTAAAGATTATCCACTATGATATGGCTATTAAGCCATGGCATTTTGCAGATTGTAAGCTAGGAAGCTACTTCTGGAAATATGCTGAACAAACTGAAGATTATCAAGAAATTAAAGATATTTTAGATAATTATACAGAAGAACAAAAACAGAAGGATTTAAATGTATTAGTATCTATTAATGATTTAGTTAAATCTGAAATTGATAGACCAGATAACTATTTAAATTTAATTACTAAGGATAAATCTAGAATTGAAGTTTTAAAGAAAATATCAGAGTTTGAAATGGAAAAACGTTTCGACCAGGATGTTGAAATAGATCCACCTTCAAGAACTATTATGCCAGGTGAGGTAGATTATTTAAGAAAGAAACTATCTTCTAAGATTAAAACTCACTTTGCATATAAAATTGCAGGAAAGTTCTTAAAGAAAATTTTAAAGAACGGTGATTTAATTATTAAGGATGTTAAGGGAGTTGAAAACTTCCAAAACTTAAATTCTGGTGCGATTATCACAATGAATCACTTTAACGCATTTGATTCATTCGCTGCTGAGATTGCATATCAAAAATCAGGTCAAAAGAAAAGAAGAATGTATAGAATTATAAAAGAAGGTAATTACACAAGCTTCCCAGGCTTCTATGGTAAGCTAATGCGTAACTGCTATACATTACCACTTTCTTCAAATGAAAAGACAATGGTAGAATTGATGAGAGCAGTAAAAACTATCCTATCAGATGGTGATTTCATTTTAATCTATCCAGAACAATCTATGTGGTGGAATTATAGAAAGCCAAAGCCATTAAAGCGTGGTGGCTTCCAATTTGCTGCAAGAATGAACGTACCTGTACTTCCAATCTTTATTACAATGGAAGATACAGATAAGGTTGGTGTTGATGGATATCCAATTCAAGCCTATACAATTAATATCGCAAAGCCTATTTATCCAGTTGAGGGTAAGAAGCTAAATGAAAATATTGATTATATGATGGAAGAAAATGCGAGAGTTTGGAAGGAAATCTATGAAGATTTCTACAAAATCCCTCTAGAATATAAAGAATAATGGTCAAGCTTAAAGGCTTGACCTTTTGGAGTTATTATGGAAGAATTTGTAAGAACAGAGCTTTTAATAGGAAAAGAAAAGCTAGAAAAACTAAATAAGTCAAATGTCATATTGTTTGGTGTTGGTGGTGTTGGTGGTGCCTGTTTAGAGGCTTTGGCTAGATCAGGCATTTTAAATATAACTATTGTTGATGCTGATAAGGTTGCAAAATCAAATATTAATAGGCAGTTAATCGCAACATCAGAGGTTATAGGTATGCCTAAGTTGGATGTGGCAGAGGCTAGAGTAAAATCAATATGTAAGGATATTAATATTACTAAGCTAAATATGTTTTATCTACCTGATAATAATGATATTGATTTTTCTAAATATGATTATGTTATAGATTGTATTGATACAATTAGTGCGAAAATTGATATTGTTAAAAGATGTTATGAATTAAATATACCTATTATTTCATGTATGGGTATGGGTAATAAATTAAATCCATTAGATATTAGAATAACTGATATTAATAAAACTACAATATGCCCTTTAGCTAGAGTTATGAGATATGAGCTTAGAAAAAGAGGAGTTAAAAAGCTAAAGGTTTGTTATTCTATTGAAGAGCCTAAAAAGCCAGTAGAAGAAATAGTTGAAAATGGTAAGGTAATTCCTGCTTCAATTTCATTTGTTCCACCTGTTGCAGGCTATATAATTGCATCTGAGGTTATTAAGGATTTAATTAAAGAATAAGTATAAGGAAGTTGTATGATAAAAATAATATTATTTGAATTACAACTAAATAAAAAAATAAAGGCTTCTTGCTAAAAAAGCAGGAAGCCTTTTTATTTGATAAAAAAGTAATAAAAAAATAAGTTTAATTCATCAAATTAATTATATTTTTATAAAAAACTGGAGGGAAAAAATGATTAATGAAGATTATGTAGTAGAAACTTTTAAGGAAGGAGATATCACTTTAGATGTTAAGGTTGATTATAATAGTAAAATTATATGGTTGAGTCAAAAGGATATGGCAGTTTTATTAGGTGTTTCAAGTGACAATATAGGTTTGCACATTAAAAATATAACACCATCTTTGTCTATTAATAATGCTTTTATAGGTCCAATTACCAAGGATTTCTCGGTAGTTCAAACAGAGGGCTATAGGTCAGTAAATCGTAAAATTAAACATTATAATTTAGTTATTATTTTAGCTGTCGGATATAAATGTAATCCTGAAATAACTACAGTTTTTAAGGCTTGGGTTGAAAAACTATTTATTGATTATGTACAATTGGAAAATGAAGGAAAATGGCTTAGTGAAGCCAAAAATTATGAAATTGTCCAATTCAGAGATGGTGAATTTTGTCTTGATGTAAATGTTTCTCCACAGGAAAACACTATATGGTTAGATGCAGAAGAAATTGGATTAATTTTTGAACGTGATTATAAAACAATTTTAAAACATATTAATAATATTTTTGCTGAAAATGAAGTTGAACAGGCGAGTAATTCGCAAAAAATGCGACTTACTGGCAATAGTAAGCCAACCATTTATTATAATTTTGATGTTATTATAGCTGTAGGGTATAGGGTTAAATCTAGACGTGGTACTGAATTTAGAAAATGGGCTACAAATGTAATTAAGAATTATTTATTCTATGGATATTCAATTAATAAAGACAGAATCATTGCATATCAATCCAATATATTAAATTTAGAAGCTGATATGGATGATGTAAAAAAGAGAATAAATAATATTGAAAATACTATTTATTTTAATAACGATAAATTACTTTTTGAAGGACAAATAGTAGAGGCATATTCGTTTATTAGAAAAATATTTTTCTTGGCGAAAAATGAATTAATGATAATCGATAATTACGCGGATAAATTTCTTTTATCTATGCTTGAAGATATTAAGATTAGTATAACAATAATAACTTCAATAAATTCTTATTTAAATAAATGTGAAGTTAAAGATAATATTAAAATAATAAACTCATCTTCATTACACGGTAGATATATTATTGCTGATGAATATGTCTATTTATTAGATAATTCGTTTAATAATATCGGTAAAGTTAAAATGGTTATAACAAAATTAGAAGATATTAAAAAAGAATATATTTTAAAGGATTTAAAATATTAAAAACTAGTGTTATAATAGAACTAATGAGAGTCAAACTATCAAAAATTTAATAATGAGGAGTTTATTATGTACGATATTATAATTATTGGTTCTGGTATTATTGGATCTTCAATTGCTAGATTTTTATCTAAATATAATGCCAATATTTTAGTTTTAGAAAAAGAAAATGATGTTTCTTGTGGAACAACTAAAGCTAATTCTGGTATAGTTCACGCTGGCTTTGATGCTAAACCAGGCTCATTAAAAGCTAAATATAATGTATTAGGTGCTAAAATGTATCCAGCATTAGCTAAGGAATTAGATTTTCCTTATGTTAATAATGGTGCCTTTGTTTTATCTTTTGATGAATCTGGTCATGATACACTTGTTGAATTATTAGATAGAGCGAACAAAAATGGTGTTGAATGTGTAGAAATACTATCTGGTGATGAAATTAGAAGAATGGAGCCTAATGTTTCAAAGAAAGTAGTAGAGGGCTTATATGCTAAAACATCTGGTATTGTATCACCATATGAGATGTGTATCGCAATGGCAGAAAATGCTTGTGCTAATGGTGTTAAATATGAATTTAATAAAAAGGTAATAAATATTAAAAGGGAAAATAATAAATTTATTATCGAATGTGATGATAATTCTAAATATGAGGCAAAGGTATTAGTTAATGCGGCTGGCTGCCATAGCGATGAAATTAATAATATGCTATCAAATAAGAAATATCATATTATCCCAAGAAAGGGAGAATATGTATTACTTGATAAGGAATATTTATATATTTGTGAAAAGACATTATTCCAGCTACCCACAAAGATGGGTAAGGGTATTTTAGTTTCTCCAACTACCCATAAAAATATTATTGTAGGTCCAACAGCTTTAGATGTTTTAGATAAGGATAATGTCGATACAACTTATGAGGGCTTAAAGGAGGTCTGGGATAAGGCCTTAAAGTCAGTTCCTAACTTACCTAAGGGTGGAATAATAACTCAATTTAGCGGTATTAGAGCTCATGAGGAAAATGGAGAATTTGTCGTTGAATTTTCTTCTGATGTCGATGGCCTATATAATTTAATTGGTATAGAATCTCCAGGCCTTGCATCATCGCCTGCCATAGCTAAAAAAGCGGCAGATGATATTAAGGATTATTTAGGCTTAAAGGAAAAGAATAATTATAATCCAAATAGATTATCCATTAAGCATATTTCTAAGATGAATGATGATGAGCTATTTGAAGCAATAAAGAGTAATCCTTTATATGGTCATGTTATCTGTAGATGTGAGGTTGTAAGTGAGGCTGAAATAGTTGAGGCTATAAGAAGAAATCCAGGCGCTAAGGATTTAGATGGTGTAAAAAGAAGAGTTAGAGCTGGTATGGGAAGATGTCAGATGGGCTTTTGTACACCAAAGATTATGGAAATATTAGCTAAAGAATTAAATGTTTCTATTGATGAAATAAATAAAAAGGGCAAGGGCTCTGAGCTTATTGAGGGGAGGTTAAAGGACAATGCTTAATTATAAGGTAGTAATTATTGGTGGAGGACCTGCTGGTCTTGCGGCTGCGATGAGTGCTTATGATTCTGGTGAAAAGGATATTTTAATTCTTGAAAGAGAAGATAAGCTTGGTGGTATTTTAAATCAATGTATCCACAATGGCTTTGGACTTCATACCTTCAACGAGGAGCTAACTGGTCCTGAATATGCCTCTAGATTTATTGAAGAGGTTAAAAAAAGAAATATTAAATACATGCTAAATACTACAGTTATTGAAATAACTAAGGATAAAGAAATTAAGGCTTTATCATCTGAAGGCCTAATGCTTATAAAGGCAGAGGCTATAATCCTTTCTTGTGGCTGTAGGGAGCGCCCAAGAGGAGCTATTAATATTGCTGGTTCTAGATGTGCAGGCATTTATAGCGCAGGTACTGCCCAAAAGCTAGTTAATATAGATGGCTTGATGCCAGGTAAAGAAGTAGTTATTTTAGGATCTGGTGATATAGGCTTAATTATGGCAAGAAGAATGATATTTGAGGGCGCTAAGGTTAAGGCAGTAATAGAGCTTATGCCTTATTCAAGTGGCTTAAATAGAAATATTGTTCAATGCTTAAATGATTTTGATATTCCACTTTTATTTAGCCATACAGTAGTAGAAATTAAAGGTGATAAGAGAGTTGAGGCTGTTAAGGTTGCTAAGGTTGATGAAAAGCTAAATCCAATTATGGATACAGCCTTTGAAATTAAATGTGATACATTATTACTTTCAGTTGGTCTACTTCCGGAAAATGAGCTAGCTCGTGGTGCGGATGTTAAAATATCAAATATAACAAGAGGTGCTATAGTTGATGATAATTTAATGACATCAGTAGATGGTATCTTTGAATGTGGTAATGTGCTTCATGTTCACGATTTAGTTGATTATGTTTCTAAGGAGGCTATGGAGGCTGGAAAAAAGGTGGTTGAATATCTAAATAATAAGGATAAGAAGAGATTAGAATCAACTACTATAGAAACTGATGGTAAGGTAAGATATGTAGTTCCAGAGGCTATCATTAAAAATAATAATTATGAGCCACTTAATTTTAAATTAAGAGTTAATAATGTTTATAAGAAGATTAAGCTTGAGGTAGCTTGTGATGATGAGGTTATATATTCAAAACCTAAACAGGTTGTTACACCTGGTGAGATGGAAAATATAAATCTTGATACAAAACAGGTTGAAAAGCTTAGAAATGCTAAAAATATAAAGGTATATTTGAGGGACTAGCTTATGAAAGAATTAATATGTATAAATTGTCCAATGGGCTGTCATCTAACTGTAGATGATAGTGATTTAAATAATATAAAGGTTACAGGTAATACATGTAAAAGAGGAGAAACCTATGGAATTAATGAAATACTTCATCCAAAAAGAATGGTTACCTCATCTGTTTATGTAATAAATGGAAAGGAAAATGTATTATCAGTTAAAACTAAGGAAGCTATACCAAAGGAATTAATCTTTGAATGCCTTAAGTTATTAAAGCAAACCAAGATAGAAGCACCTATAAATATTGGTGATGTTGTTATTAAAAATGTATTAAACACAGGCGTTGATGTTGTTGCTACACGCGATGTGGAAAGGATTTAAAATGAGTAAGAAATATATTTTAGCCCTAGATCAGGGTACTACCTCATCTAGAGCCATAATATTTGATTCTAAGGGTGAAATAAAGGGAATGTCTCAGGAGGAATTTAGCCAAATTTATCCTAATTTAGGCTGGGTTGAGCATGATCCATTAGAAATATTATCTAGCCAAATGGGAAGTATTTATTCAGCTATTACAAGAGCAGGATTATCACTAAATGATATTGATTCTATTGGTATAACAAATCAAAGAGAAACAACTATTGTTTGGGATAAAAAGACTGGTAAGCCTATCTATAACGCTATAGTATGGCAATGTAGAAGAACTGAAAAATATATTAAGGGCTTACTTGAGGATAAAACCTTAGATGATAAGGTATATGAAAAAACAGGCCTAAGGCTAGACCCATATTTTAGTGCATCTAAAATTAAATGGATTTTAGATAATGTAGAAGGCGCAAGACAAAAAGCTTTAAATGGTGAGCTATGTTTTGGTACTGTAGATACTTATCTACTTTGGCATTTAACAGATGGTGAGGTTTTCGCAACAGATTATACCAATGCCTCAAGAACACTTTTGTTTAATATTCATGATTTAAAATGGGATAATGAGCTTTTAGATCTATTTGGAATACCTTTAGAAATGCTACCAGAGGTTCATCCATCAAGCTATCTATATGGCTATACTAAGCAATCAAAGCTTGGAGCTGTTATTCCTATTACTGGTATTGTTGGTGACCAGCAGGGTGCACTATTTGGTCAATTATGTGTTGAAAAGGGCGATATTAAAAATACCTTTGGAACAGGCTGTTTTATGCTTATGAATACTGGAGATAAGCCTTTAAGATCAAAACATGGTCTTCTAACAACACTTGCTGCTTCATATGGTGATAAGAGACCTGATTATATTTTAGAGGGTTCAGTATTTATAGGTGGTGCGGCTGTTAAATGGCTTAGAGATGAATTAAGATTTGTTAAGAGTCGGGCTCAAACAGAAGAATATGCCTTAAAGGTAGAAGATACTGGTGGAGTATATGTAGTTCCAGCCTTTACTGGCCTTGGTGCTCCATATTGGGATGGAGAGGCAAGAGGTATAATTACTGGTATTACAAGAGCCACTACGAAGGAGCATATTATTAGAGCGACACTGGAAGGTATAGCTTATCAGGTTTATGATGTATTAAAGGCTATGGAAAATGATTTAAATATCGATATTAAATCATTAAAGGTTGATGGTGGAGCATGTAAGAATGATTTTTTAATGCAATTTGAAGCTGATATCTTAAATGCTGAGGTTATAAGACCGAAGGTTGTAGAGGTTACAGCTTTAGGCGCTGCCTACTTAGCAGGACTTCAAACAGGCTATTGGAAAAGTATAGATGATATTAAAAATAATAAGGAAATTGAAAAAATATTTAAACCATCAATGGATAAGGAATTAAGAAGTAAAAAAATACATAATTGGCATAAAGCAGTAAGATTAACTTTAATACATGAAGATTAATAAATAAAGCATACCGGTAATATGTCAATAGATGAAAATAAATAAATTTTCAGATATTAAGA